>JAMOMQ010000070.1 GCA_027066995.1 Flavobacteriales bacterium | reverse complement strand
CAATTACCGATTTTTCCAATGATTTCATAACGGCATCAAAGGGGGCATTTATGCTTGTTTTTTCAACTATGTTCCCCATAAATAGTTTTGATATAAATTTTTTCATGTTCTTTTTTTTGCAAATTTAGAATGTTTCTTAATAACGAACAGTTACTTATGTAGCAATAATGTAAAAAAGAAATATATTTTAATCTAATATTCCGTTTTTTTTTTTATACATCGCCTTTAAATACCTGCTTGTTTCGTAGTTTAAGAACAACTGTAGTTTTTCTTTTGATGAAGTCCCCCCAAATCAATATAAAATGTTATAAATTTTTTAAGTAAAATTTGTGCTTAATATGGATTAATTAATTCACGGATTATTTATGATGCTTACTTTTGGCTTCTTGTAATATTTTGATTTGATCGCGGTAATGGGCAGCCTTGATAAAGTCCAAGTCTTGTGCAGCAGCTTCCATTTTTTTACGCAGTACTCTTATTTCTTTGTCAATATTTTCTGCTGATTGATATATTGCTTTATTTTCTGCAACATTTTCTATCAAATCTTTTTCATAAACATAAGATTTGGATGATTCTTGACTCATAATATTTTCCAAAGATTTATGAATGGCTTTGGGTGTAATGCCATGTTTTTGATTGTAAGCCATTTGTTTTTCACGCCGGCGGTTGGTTTCATCAATGGTCAATTGCATGCTTTTGGTAATTTTGTCGGCATATAAAATAGCGGTTCCATTGACATGACGGGCAGCCCGTCCAATAGTTTGTGTTAATGATTTATGCGATCGCAAAAAGCCCTCTTTATCGGCATCTAATATAGCCACCAAGGATACTTCCGGCAAATCCAGTCCTTCTCTGAGCAAATTGACCCCGACCAAAACATCAAACAAGCCTTTACGCAAATCATGCATGATTTCCACCCGTTCCAAGGTATCGACATCCGAATGTATATAGCGGCTACGTACATTGATTTTAGAAAGATATTTGGTCAGTTCTTCGGCCATGCGTTTGGTTAAAGTAGTTACCAATATTCTTTCGTCTTTTTCTACTCTTTTTTGTATTTCGTCTAACAAATCATCTATTTGATTTTGGCTGGGGCGAATTTCAATTAAAGGGTCTAATAAACCGGTAGGCCTGATGACTTGTTCTACGACTACTCCGGCGGATTTTTTTAACTCATAATCGGCAGGTGTTGCACTGACATAGATTACTTGGTTTTGCATTTGCTCAAATTCCTCAAATTTTAAAGGGCGGTTATCCATAGCCGAAGGTAGTCGAAAACCATATTCCACCAAAGTTTCTTTCCGCGAACGGTCGCCGCCATACATGGCATGCACTTGCGGAATAGTTACATGACTTTCATCTATAACCATTAAATAGTCCTCAGGAAAATAATCTAACAAGCAAAACGGCCGGCTTCCGGGTGGACGTCCGTCTAAGTAACGTGAATAATTTTCAATGCCGGAACAATAGCCGAGTTCGGCCATCATTTCCAAATCAAATTCGGTGCGTTCTTTTAAACGTTTGGCTTCTAAGTGTTTGCCGGTTTCTTTAAAATAGTCAATTTGTTTACCCAAATCTATTCTTATTTCTTGAATAGCTTGATTGAGTTTATCAGGAGAGGTGACAAACAAATTAGCCGGATAAATTTCTAAACGGTCTACCGTATCTACCAATACACCGGTTTCGGCATGTATTACTTCAATGGCATCTACTTCATCTCCCCAAAAATTGATGCGAAAATAACGGTCGGTATAAGGCGGATAGACTGTTATGGTATCACCTTTCACAATGAAACTACCGGCTTTGGGAATCTCGCTTCTGCTGTATAATCCGGCTACCAATTGATGTAGAATTTTTGTTCTGGTAGTTTGAATGTCTTTGTTGACTTTGATGACATTTTTTTTAAATTCGGAGGGATTACCTATTCCATATAAGCAAGAGACCGAAGCTATAACTATAACATCGCGTCTGCCCGATAATAATGATGAGGTAGTGCTCAAACGATAGCGTTCAATTTCTTCATTGATAGATAAATCCTTTTCTATATAAGTGCCACTGGTTGGCAAATAGGCTTCGGGTTGGTAATAATCGTAATAGGATACGAAATATTCTACCGCATTATTTGGAAAAAACTGTTTGAACTCTTGAAATAATTGAGCAGCCAAAGTCTTATTATGTGCCAAAACCAAAGTTGGTCGTTGAACTTTTTCTATTACATTGGCGACGGTAAAGGTTTTGCCTGAGCCGGTAACACCCAACAGGGTTTGGTACTTATCTCCGGACAATACCCCTTTTGATAATTGTGCAATGGCTTCAGGTTGATCACCGGTAGGTGTATAATCGGATTGTATTTGAAATCTCTTCATAGATAAACTAAAATGAGGTTGTCTTAAAGTATATTTATAAATGTCAAATAAAATGTTGAGATGATAAGTTGTTAATTATCAATAAACGGGCTACTCTATGTGTTTTGAATGACAAATAATTTTACTTTATAAGACAGCTCATGATAAGTATTTTGGTCTATTGAGACAGCTTCAGTTTCATTTTTATGTCGTTTTTTACCAGAATTAACGCTTGAGTAAAAAGTGTCCTTGTGCTGTTCTGGTAGAACCGTCGGTATTTTTTATATAGACGGTAAACCAGTAATCATCAGCTGGCAAAGGCTTTCCTTCATAAGAGCCGTTCCAACCGGGGCTTGCTGAAGTCAAAACTTTTAATAATTTGCCGTAGCGGTCGTAAATATTAACAATGGCACCGGGTCTTTTTTCAATATTAATCACATGCCAATAATCGTTATAACCGTCACCATTTGGGGTAAAAAATTGTGGACTGCCAAAAATATCTACTTCTTGGGTAACTTGACCACAGCCGTTTTTATCAGAGATATATATCGTGTATGTGCCGGGATAAACATGATCGAAAACATTTTGATCTTGATAATTCATACCATCCAACGAATATTCATAATCACCTATTCCGGAGGCATAAACAATAATCTTATTATTATTTTCACCACTAAAATCTTCAATTTCAACTCTGTCAATTGTAGCCACATCTGAAGCTTCAACGGTAATGGTTTTAGAATTAGAACAACCCTCAGCATTGGTTACGGTAACCGTATATTGTCCGGGGGTATCTACCATAATATCTTGAGTAGTATCACCGGTAGACCATTCATAAGAAACAAAACCGGCGGGTGCATCAATTTGAATGCTTTGTCCTAAACAAAATTGATAAGTATCATCCATATTAATTTCTACCAACGGATGAACTGCCAAATTAAATGAACCTATATTAGTACATCCGTTACCGGTGTCTGTAATTAGATACCAAACCGTATCATTAAATGGATTGATATTGGTGTAATTATCAGGTGTGTTAATTTCATTTGTAGCCGATTCGGCATCGGTTTGCGTGGGATAAAATTCGATGGTATAAGGCGGATTGGTACGACTGCCTAGTATTTCGGACAATTTGTCGTTCAAATTAAAAGTAGCCAAACCGTCGGTGTCAACATCACATATTTCATAATCACTGACCGGAAATATTTCGGGCATAGGGTAAATGTTCAAAAAGAAAGTCCCGTATGTAGTAATGCCTGAATTGGCATTGGTAATGGCATAGTATAATTGATCATTACTGGTAACGTTGGTATAATCGGTTGTTATTTCATTTTGATCATTTAAAGCATCAATACTACTTAAATAATATCTAACGGTATAACTGCCGGGATTGGTTTGTGCATCTATAATAATACTGTCAAATGTATGTAAATCCAAGGTTTCGATACCGGAAGTGTTCGAAGCACAAAAACTGGTTAGATTCAAATCTATCATAGGTGGAATGACTACTGTCTTGGTAACCGTAACATCACACCCCAATACCAAGTGCAAAATGGCGGTAATGGTATATGTACCCGGAGTTGTGTAAGTATGTTGTGCTTGTGAATGTGTATTGTCCGGTGGGTTATCGGGGAAAGTGGTAGTTGTAGTACCGTCACCAAAGTCCCAGTCCACACTGGCAATAGCTTCGTTAGATTCCACTTCCAAAACATTTAAGAAATCAGCTGTTACATCAGGAGCTGCCACTTGTACAAAATATGATTGTATAAAAGGTGGTAGGCCTTGGTGTGTCTCCATACTACTACTCAAAGTAACATATCTATGGCGGTAACCACAAGCTACTCCTGCTTCATTGGGGTGTTCAATAACACTTAGTTCTTGGGAGCCGGAGCCATAGCCGATTGTATAAGGGCGGTAAATTTTACCATCTAAGCCCAGTTGTAAAGCAGCTCTATAATTAGTATTTGTGCTAATAATTGTTGGGTTATTGTTGTCAGACAAATCAAATTGTATTAAGGCATTGTGCCAGTCACTTAAATATAATTTGGAGCTATCAGGTGAGAATTCTACACCATAGGGTTGTCTGTATCCCATATTAAGCTGTAATGCAACCGGATTACTGACTTCGCCGGTTGTATCGTCAAAATCTAAAAGATAGGCCGATTGATCACTTGAATTGGCATTGGCAATCGCAATTTTTTTTCCGTTAGGAGAAGCTTTCATATAACCTATTCCGCCCGAAATACTTAATGACAAGGTAGAAACGGTGGCTGTTGTAGCAACACCGGAACCGGTTACTCTAAAAGCATAAAAAGTATTCATATTGGATCCTATGGTACTATATGGTGCTTGCGTAGAACTGCTTCTCGGTCCTAAAGTAATAACCCATACGGAACTACCGTCAGAGCTGATAACAGCTGTAACCTTTTCGCTGGCCGAGTTTACCAAGACTATATTCTTTTGTCCACTGACGACACCGCCTAAACCTCCATCCAATGTCATATCAACCACAGAATATTGCATGCCTAAACTGGAAGGAGAACCAAAAGCATCGTCAACTGTAAAAACATAATATATATTATCTTGATCAGGATTAGGCACTACAATTCCCGATTGAGTTGAGGATGCATCACCATGCAAACCGCTGCCGTTTAACATTACTTGATGGTTGGCATTCCAAATGGTAACGCCATCGGTATATAATAACAAATCTCCACAAGCATTGGATATGGAGGAACAACCTTCTTCGGTTTCTATAAGACTGCCTGCTTCCGGCAGAGGTGAACCGCTGGTAAAATCCACACCGCCATGATCTCCAAAAAACCAATGTGCCGCTTCATACTGGGCTTGCAAATTTGATAAGGAAAAGAATAATAAAAAGATAAATAGTATTTTCTTCATTTATTTCAAATAATAATTAGTTTAAAAAACAAAGATACCATTATACAAAACTTATGCAAATTTATTTGACTATAAATCTCGTTTTTTTAGTAATTTATAGGAAATTATAACAAATATGCCAATCCATATCACAACAATTAAAAAAGACAATATTGGAATGCCGTCAAATTCTCCAATTTTTTCTCCGATTTGTTTCCCTATATTTTTGGCGGCGCTCAGTCTGGTAATAGGTTGGGGCAATAAGTTCTTCATGGCAGTATAAGGAAAAAAACGGGAAAGGGTAGAAGCAGTTTTTTCATCAAATAATTGCCAACGTAACAAAGCATATATAATGCCTTCGATAATAGTCCAAATAAAGAAGAAACCCAAAGCAATAGCTGATTTTTTAAACAAAAATCCCAAAAACATAATTAGAGTGAAAATTCCTAATAATTTTAAGAAGAAGGCCGGTAAAAAATACAAATCTTTAAAAATAATGCCGCTGCTGGTGAAATCGGAGTAGATTAATCCCAAAATTAAACTGATGACAAACACAAAAATAGTCGCTAATAAAGCTAAAACCACTAAAAAATAAAATTTGGACAATACAAACTCCTTTTTGGTCAAGCCGTCAATCAAGTTTTGCTTTAAAGTGCGGTAATTGTATTCGTTGGTTACCATGGATACAACAATTATGACCAAAAAGAAAGTTAAAAAGTCAGCAATCCATGTGTTAAAATGCCAGATGTAGGGAAAATTAAAAATACCTTGTTCCGCCAAATGAATCTCAAGCTTTCCAATCTTTAATTTTACTGCAGCTATCAAAGCAATGGAACTCAATAAAACAAAATAGGCCGAAAACAAAAACCGGCTAAGTTTATGATGTCTGATTTTAAAAAATTCAATCTCTATTAACTGTAAAAAACTTTTCATTGAAAATAATTTAACGTTTATTATATCGATTTTAGGTTGTTATTTTTAAAAATTCTTCTTCCAATCGCGGTTGTTTTTTTATCAAACTCTCAACATAGCACTTCCGGTCAGACAAATATTTGTTTAAATCACTACCGGTTACATCATTATGAGCCGGATAAATTTTTATAATATTTCCCAAGTTTTCGGTTTGACTGACAAGCGGGCTTTCGTTTAATAAATTTTGTAAACGTCTCATATCTCCGGCTTTTATTTCAAACCAATTGTTTTGTAAATGCATATCTTTGACACTGCCTTCAAAAATTTTACGACCCTTTTGCAAAATGATCACATTATCACAGACTTTTTCAACCTCATCTAATAAATGTGAAGCTAAAATAATAGTTGTGCCTTGTGCTGCAATTTTTTTAATAATCTCTCTGATTTGATGTATGCCCTTGGGGTCTAATCCATTGGTCGGCTCATCTAAAATCAACATTTCAGGATTGTTAAGCAGGGCAGAAGCTATTGCCAATCGTTGTTTCATCCCCAGAGAATAGGTTTTAAATTTATCATGCTGACGGTCTGACAATCCTACTAATTGGAGTTTTTCCGTAATGGTATCACCGGAAATTTCTTTGATTTTGCAAACCAATTGCAGATTTTGACGGGCAGTCATATAGGGATAAAAATTAGGACGCTCTATAATAGCTCCAATCCGTTTTAAAGCTTGAGCAGTTGACAATTGGCCGTCAAACCATTGAAATTGTCCTGCCGTTTTATTTACTACATTCAGTATCATGCCCAGCGTTGTAGATTTGCCGCTGCCATTGGGCCCTAAAAGGCCGTAAACACGTCCCTTTTGAATACTAAAACTCAAATGGTTAACTGCAATTAAGCGGCCAAACTTTTTTGTTAAATCTGTTACTTTCAATATGTTTTGCATGATTAAAAAGATTCGGATGTATAAATAACGACCAATTATTGCAATTGTTACCGGCAAAAAAAGATTGTTTTCTTCTTATGCTTGCCGGTCTAGTTTTAAAATAGCAATATAAGTGGCAAAACCACCCATAAATACAATAGTTAGCAAAACCCATAAGACATTAGTCCAATGAAATTCTACCGGATAAGGCATATTGGTTTGTGGTATAAATAGAAATGGTGATTTTTGTTGTAAAAAAATCAAAATCAAACCCAAAATTAAACCTGCCAAACCACTTAAAAAGGTCATAGCAAAACCTTGTATCATAAATATTTTTTTAATCTCGCTCAATGTTAAACCCAAAACCCGCAAGGTGTGAATATTGTCTTTTTTATCAAGGATAATCATGATAATAGTCCCGACAATATTAAACAGAGCCAATAATAAAATCAGTGCAAATATAAAATAAACCATCAAGTTTTCGGTATTGAGCATTTTATATAGCAATTGGTTCATTTCTTGACGGTTACGCACCTCCAAACTGGTTGATAAATATTGTTTCAAACGTGCTTGCAAATTTTTTATCTGCAGAGGATTTTTTGCTTTAATTTCGATAGCCGAAATCTGTTCCGGTTTATAATTTAATAGCGCTTGTGCCGCTTGCAAAGAGGTATATAAATACTGACTGTCATGATCTGGTGTGGTTTGATAAATGCCAACCGGCATAAAATATTTTGACATAAAAGCTTTGCGTGGATCAGTGATAAAACCTTTGCCGGGTTTAGGCACCAGCAGTTCTATCATTTCAAAATTATTACCCGATAACATATAAGACAAATCATTGGCCAGCGAAACACCCATCATCAATTCGTTGCTTTGCGGTGTTGGTAAATGACCGGAAATTAAAGTGGAATCTAAATCAATCACTTTATAATAATTACTATCCACACCTTTAATTTTGGCAATTTTTTGCTTGTTGTTGTAGTTGATAAAAACTTTTTCGGATACCAGCTTGCTATAAGCGGCAATATCTTTATCTTGGTTTAATACACCGGCCAAATTATTGGTAAATTCAAAATTTTTGCCTTTTTTGGGTGTTATGATTAAGTCGGGATCGGTCATTTTAATCAAATTCAGATTAAAAGTGCGAATACCCGAAAAACCGGATAATACAATAATAAAAGCCGCTGAGACAATTAAAACTCCGAAAGAAGCTATTTTAACAATGATATTGATGGCATTATGGCCACTTTTTGAGAATAAATATCTTTTGGAAATATAACGGATATAATTCAAAACATATAACTTTAATCAATCGGATTATCACCTTCTTTAAGAGCTTCGTCTATTTTTTCAATATAATCCAATGAATCATCTTTGTAAAAAAACAAGTCGGGCATCTTACGCAATTGGTGTTTGACGCGCTGTGCCACCTCATGTTTAATCAACTTGGCATTGCTCTGTAAGGCTTTTATCAAGTCATCCGCTTTATTAGAAGGAAAAATGCTGACATAGACTTTGGCCATATTCAAGTCGGGTGTTACCGATACTTTTGATACGGTAATAATCAAATTTTTAATACCGCCTCTACGCACTTCCCCTTGTAAAATTTCAGCCAAGTCCATTTGTATAATCTTGGCAATTCGTTTCTGTCTTTTTGTTTCCATAAGGCAAAGATACGATAATTCTAAGGAAAAGCCAACAGATTTGCAGGCATAAGAATTATCAGACTTCATAATTAAAATTTGGTAAATCCGGTTATAAAATTGTATTTTTGAAGTCGACTAAAGATTGTATAACATGCAAAAAATAGAACATATTGGCATAGCCGTCAAAAATTTGGAAGAAGCCGAAAAGCGTTTTGCCAAATTATTAAATACCTTATCTTATAAGCGTGAAGAAGTTGCCAGCGAAGGGGTAATCACTTCCTTTTTTCAAGTTGGTGAAAGTAAAATTGAACTGTTGGCTGCTACACGGCCTGACAGCCCCATTCAAAAGTTTATCGATAAAAAAGGCGAAGGTATTCATCATATTGCTTTTGAAGTATTTGATATTGAGCAAAAACTTAAAGAATTAAAAGCACAAGGCTTTCGATTGATTAGTGAAACGCCCAAAGACGGTGCAGACAATAAAAAAATTGCTTTTATACATCCGAAATCTACCGGTGGTATTTTGGTGGAGATTTGTCAAGAAAAAACGGATGAGTTATGAATTTTTGCTTTTATAATTCTGTTAAATTGCCACCACAAACTGCCGGATCTAAACGCCATCCAAAACCAAAAAGCCGCCCAGACAGCATACAGTTTTAACCCCAAATAATCCAATAAATACAATAGTGGAACAAAAACAAGGAAAGTTGCTATCAATTGCATATTTCGCAAAAATTTGACCCACCCCAAGCCTTTAAAAATTCCATCAAAAATAAATGCTACGGCACCAATAGGCTGCATAAGAATAACCAACCAAAATACTTGATGAAATATGCGTAATACAGCTTGCTCGTTGGTAAATATCAACCCGATTTTATCATAAAACACGACAAAAAACAAAGACAACCCCAGTGCTACCCAAAGGCTGTATTTAATCAATTTTTTAGCCAGTAATCTCAAATGAAAAAAATCTTTTTCGCCTATTAATTTGCCTGATAAAGAATTGCCGGCATCGGCATAACCGTCTAAGAAAAAGGTGGTAAACAACCAAATATTGGTCAAAATAACATGAACGGCAATATAATTTTTACCATAAGATGTGGCTTGCCTGTTTGATAAAAATATAGCCACATTTAAAGCAATGGTTCGGATAATCAAATTGCCGGTCATGGATAAAAAACGTTTAATCTCCGGATGAATGCTAAAAGAAAGTTTAAAATCAAACGGTGTTTTGCGCATAAACACCCCTATTGCCAAAAGCATCATGACCAATTGCGCCGTTAGACTGGCCCAGGCAGCACCTTGTATATACATAGGTGATATGTAGCCTGATATGCCGTAAACCAAAATATAATCTAAGACGATATTAATTAGCCCTCCGGTGATACTGATCAACATAGCCCAATAGGTATTTTGCAACCCCCTGAAAATACCAAAAAGCGTAAATGTAACCAAAGTAAAAACCAACCCGAATACCCTTATTTTGTAGTAAGTAACACTATAATCCAAAACCAAGTTTTTGGCGGCATACAGCCGGAAAATATCCGCTGCGTAAAATCGGGTAATCAAAACCAATACAATGCCTAATGTGATATTCATAACCAAAACTTGCGGTATCAAAGATTTGATTTTATCAATTTTTTTCGCCCCTAATTTCTGACTGACGATACTGGAAATGGCATTCTTGGTTTGCGCCAAAATCCAAAACAAAGCCGACATAAAAGAGCCTACCAAACCAACGGCTGCCAAACTTTCGGTTGCATGTTGCGGGACATGTCCGATAATTGCCGTATCCGTTATAGAAATAACCGGTTCTATAATTCCGGCTAAAATGGAAGGAAGTGCCAATTTGTTAATAACCTTAAACGAAACTTTATCCTGCATGCTTTATAATTATCAAAGACAAAAGTAAGATAAAAAATAAACCTGTCATCTCTAAAAAAGTAGTAATTTTACCATTTAAAATTCCTTAATATGACACAAAAACCTTTGATATTTGTAACCAATGACGATGGTATAACCGCCCCGGGCATCCGGGCATTAATAGAAGTGATGAATGAATTAGGCGAGGTAATCGTTGTTACGCCGGATCGGGTGCATTCGGGAAAAGGACATGCCGTAACCATTCACAATCCGCTGCATTTAGACCCGATAAAAATAGATGAAGGTCCGCAAAAGGAATTTAAAACCAACGGCATGCCGGTTGATGCCGTCAAGTTGGGGTTGGCACATGCCACAGACCGAAAACCCGATTTGTTGGTTTCGGGACTCAATCATGGAGTTAACAACTCTATCAATGTGTTATACAGCGGCACCATGGGTGCTGCTATCGAAGGTGCCATTGAAGGCATTCCTTCCATTGGTTTTTCACTGGACAATTATGATTGGAATGCCGATTTGGAACCGGCAAAACATTATATGAAAAAAATTGCCCGCCAAGTATTGGAAAAGGGCATGCCGCAAGGGGTTGCCCTCAATGTGAATATTCCCAATCTTCCTTTATCCGAAATTAAAGGTGTTAAAGTGGCCCGTCAAGCAATGGATAAATGGCACGAGACTTATGACAAGCGCACCAATCCTTTTGGCCGTGACTATTATTGGCTCAATGGAAATTTTTCGTATGAAGACAAAGGAAAAGACACTGATGTTTACGCACTCAAAAACGGCTATGTGTCTGTGGTTCCGGTGCAATTTGATTTAACGGCACACCGGTTAATCAAAGATTTAAAGGATTTGGAATCGTAATTATTCATTGTTTCCTGTATTATGTAGCATTTTGTAAGCTTCATCGAGATAGAGATAAAAATCGTTGCGGTGTGGTTTGCCGTTGGGTGTAAAATCGAGTTTTTTACCCAAGCGAACAATAATGATATGATCTTCGGGAATAATGATTACATACTGACCTAAAACACCGCGCATATAAGCGACTTTCTTTCCTTTATAATCCGCCAGCCACCAAGAGTATCCATAATAGGGCGAAGATTGTAATACCGGCGAAATGGATTTTTTGACATAAGCCGTGTCTAAAATCTGATTGCCTTCCCAGTTGCCAAAATGTTCATATAGTTTGCCAAAACGGGCAAAATCACGTGCATTGGCATTGATACAGCAAAAAGCTTTTTCGGTTTTGCCGGCATCGTCTAAGGTCCAAAGGGCATATTTGCGGGCGCCCATGGGTTTCCAAAAACTTTGAGACATATAATCGGATAAAGTCATGCCGGTGGCTTTGGCTATAATCATGCCCATCAATTGGGTATCACCGCTTAAATAATGAAATTTTTCGCCGGGTTTGTCATCAATACGGACTTTTTCCAGCATCAATTTATCCAAATCGTCACAAAAATAGGCTTCGGTCGTGATATGAAACGGATTGTAATAATCTTCAATCCAGTTAGAACCGCTACTCATAGAAGCCACATCACCTACGGTGACTTCACCGGCGTATTTTCCTTGCAATCCGGGAATGTATTTTTGCACTTTATCATCCATAGAAACCAAACCGTCTTTTATGGCTTTGCCTAACAAGGCTTCGGTCATGCTTTTAGCCATGGAAAACGAATTGGACAAACTGTCTTTATGGTAACCTTGATAATAATGTTCACTAAAAATACTGTCGTTTTTGATGATTAAAAATGCGACGGTTTTCATTTTTTGGTGTTCATCGATCAAGCGTTTGGTAGGTTTTACTTTATTATAATTTTTAGCCAGTGGCCAATGCCAAATATGTTGCGGGTCATTGGCTATTTTACGGGTAGGAAAAAAACGAAAATCATCAATAAACGATGTAATGTGACCGTTGCCGTAAACAGTTTTTACGGCTTGTAAAATATAACCGTAACCACCGAGATACAATCCGCCAATAGCTAAAACTATAACTACCAATAAACCTGCAACTACCCTTTTTATTTTTTTCATTCTTTAATTAATTTTTTAATGATAAAGCCTGTTTCTGTTTTTACTTGAACAAAATAAATTCCTTTAGATAACGATTTTAAATTAACCCAATGCAAATGACTGTTTAATGCGGTATTTTGTTGAACGGTTTGTCCTGTTTGATTAATAATCGCGACTTCTTTTATAGTATTTTTACTTGATATTTGAACAAACCGTGTAGCCGGATTGGGAAATAATTGCAATTTTGTCTTGGACAAGTC
>JAMOMQ010000069.1 GCA_027066995.1 Flavobacteriales bacterium | reverse complement strand
CCTTTGGTCTCAAACACAACGCCTACGCACCAACCCGCAAAGATGTCAAATACCAAGAACAATTGGTCGAAAAAAAAGAAATAATACAAGCCCCATCCCATGGCTTGAAGTTTAAATATAAATACAATGGAAAAGAACTGCAAGATGAGTTGGGATTGAACCTTTACGCAATGGATATGCGACAATATGACCCCGCTATTGCCCGTTGGACAAGTATAGACCCTGTTATACACTACGATTATTCAACTTATAATTCTTTTGACAATAATCCTGTATTTTGGGCAGACCCGTCAGGTGCAGATGCTAGTGATTGTCCCACTTGTGATGCATTTGGACGACAAACAATAGAGAACGGAAGGTATATTCCTGTTCTTGAAAGACAAAAAAGAGCAAAAGAAAAAAGGGATAATCAGCAAAAAATTATTGATGAAGTAGCTGTTGTAGCATTAAAAGAAACAGCCAAGTTATATTATAATGGTGATGATATTTCTAATTTAACTGAAAGTGAAAAACAAAAGGTGTTTGAAACAGATGAGCTAGGCACCATTGGTATTTTATTATGGGAATTTGCAACCGGAACAGGTAAAGAAGTAAGGAAATTTACTGTTGGTAAACACCCTTTTGCAGATAGATTATTGGAAGGTAGAGTATTGGGAGAAATTATTTATAAATTTAATTTAGAAGCTAAAAAGGATAATTATGATTTTAGCAATTTACCTGATTCTAAATCGTATAAAATTTCATTGCAATTTAGTCCAACAGCAGACCCAAGTACTTGGTTAGAATCATTGAGTAAACATTTAAATTCTAATGCTTCACAATTTTTTGTGGGGGGTGCTATTGCAACTGTTAATATAAAAAATCAAAATATAAACATTCAAATATATAATGCTACAAGCAGAAGATCTTTAATGCTACATATGGCAGAGAACTATGAACGAAGAAATGGCAATAGACCTTTATCAACAATCAAACAATATATATATGCTAGATACAAAATTAATTAAGAAAATAATTTATAAAGTTGTAGTATTATCACTTGTTGCAAGCTGTATAAATTTAAAACCTTGTAATGATAAAGTAATTGGCAAATATTATTCATATAGTAATCCAAAAGCAAAAAATTTATTAATATTAAAGAAAGATAGCACATTTTATCATTATTATAAAGAAAACAATATTAAATTAATTGATTCAGGAAAATGGAATTTTAATGATAAATATTGTTATATTGAGTTTTCAGAATGGAAAAATTTTAATGAAAAAGGATTAAAGTTTGAAATATTTGGTAATTACATACTATATGTGAATGGAAATCATTTAGATATTACCCCTGATGGTGAAGATATAAAGAGTTTTATTAAAGAAAGCAAATGACAAAACCAATTTTTGCATAATTCTTAATTTTAGGCATACAAATTTAGTTAAAAAAAAGCCGTATTCCAAAAAAGTTATTAATCCCGCACTTATATTTTACAGCTTTTGCTTCCTTGCAGTCGCAAAACCTAAAAATAATACGGCGGGACGGAGCGCAAGCGCCCGCCAAAGCGTATAAAAAAGGGTGTGTATCAAAAAGTTATTAATCCCCCTCCCCCAATCCGTCCTATTCCACCAACTCCTTATCCCCAACAAAGTTGGTGGAAGTTGGGGAGTGTTGTGCGACGGAAAGGGAAACACCCCCGAGATATTTTGCGAAGCAAAAAAATCAGCGTAAATCCGGCAAATCCGTATAAATCTGCGTCAAAAAACTTTGTTATTCGGCGAGTTTGGTATTCAATATTTTTTTGTATTTTTAACAAGTGAAACCAACCACATGAACCTGCCCGTACACATACAATTTACCAACAACCGCAGCATAAGATACACTTATGACGCCACCGGCATTAAGTTGCAAAAAACGGTATATTACAATAACCGGCAGGTAACCACCGATTATATGGGCGGTTATCAGTATGAAGACGGCAAGTTATTGTTTTTTCCAACGGCAGAGGGTTATGTAAAAGCCCTGTATAAAGAACCTACAGACCCCGAGCCGGCTTTATACCAATACATATACATTTACAAAGACCATTTGGGCAACAACCGCCTAAGCTACACCTTAGACCCCGAGAGCGAACGCGTAAAAATATTGGAAGAAAACCATTATTACCCCTTTGGTCTCAAACACAACGCCTACGCACCAACCCGCAAAGATGTCAAATACCAAGAACAATTGGTCGAAAAAAAAGAAATAATACAAGCCCCATCCCATGGCTTGAAGTTTAAATATAAATACAACGGAAAAGAACTGCAAGATGAGTTGGGGCTTAATTGGTATGACTATGGCGCACGGAATTATGACCCTGCTTTGGGGCGCTGGATGAATATTGATCCGTTGGCGGAAAAGTCCCGCCGGTATTCACCTTATATTTATACTTTGAATAATCCGGTTTTCTTTATTGACCCTGATGGTATGCGACCCGAAGAAATTATATACAATCCTTCTTTTGGTTTTGAAGCCGACGGTAGTTTGTCTATTGGGGGTGAAACTTCTAGTGGAGATAATAGTAAAAGTAATGGAAAAGATTGGAAACCAGTTGTTGATAAAAACGGAAAAATATCTTATTTAAGAGAAGAAAACGATGGTATAAAATCACTCATGTTACAATACGAACTATCTGAAAGCATTGCTGCTAAATTATATTTTCTAAGTCTTGATTCGGGGGCTATTAGTGGAGATGCTGTAAAAGCATATACGGGAAGTGAAATTTTAAAATTAGCTATATTTGATGATAA
>JAMOMQ010000068.1 GCA_027066995.1 Flavobacteriales bacterium | reverse complement strand
TGTATTACGAAACTTTAAAGCATACCGGAAAATTACCGATTATCGGGGTAAATACTTTCTTGGGAAAAGACGGCAGTAAAACGCAAATTCCCGGGGAAGTGATTCGTGCTACCGAAGCCGAAAAACGCCAGCAAATAGAAACCGTTCGTAATTTATATAAAACCTATGAAAACGAAGCGCCTAAACGTCTGCGTCGGGTGCAAGAAGCTGCCATACACAACCGAAACATCTTTGAAGAATTGATGGAAGCCGCCAAAGTCAGCTCACTGGGACAACTCACTGGTGCTTTGTTCTTGGTAGGCGGGCAATATCGCAGAAATATGTAATGCGTTTTTTATTGGCTTAATTTATCGAAATAAGCGAATAGGGCAGGGGTGCCACCGGTGTGCCAAAATAATACTTTACTGCCTATTGGCACTCGTCCGGTTTGTAGCATATCCCACATGCCGTAAAAAGCCCGTCCCGTATAAACCGGATCAAGAAAAATGCCTTCGTTTTTTGCCAAAACATCAATGGCCGTTTTTTCATTTCGGGTCAACTCGCCATATTCGGCTTTGTTGTAGTCTTTTATGATTTCTATATCCTCAACGCTTATCTTTACAGGTTGAGCAGCCTGTTGGTTATAATCTCGAACTATTTCCAAAATTTTTGCTTCCAAAGGCTGATCAAAATCTTTTTCCTTGTCAATTAAAACAGGCATCAGTTTGCCGGGCGCTTGATACAAAACTTGTCCTATATGCATGCCCGCTTGCGTTCCGCCCGAGCTGGTGGCAAAGAAGATATAATCGGGTTGCCAATTTAGTTCCTGTAATTGTTGTTTGAGTTCTGCCATAGCCGAAATATATCCCAAAGCACCCGTCAGATTTGAACCGCCTACGGGAATCAGATAGGTTTTACGTCCCGATTTATTTAATTCCTCTTGTAAATCGAGCAAAGCCGCTTCCCTGCCCTTGGCTTTTTCACCCGAGAAATGCAAATGTGCGCCCAATAAATGTGACAGCAATAAATTTCCTTGATATACTTCGGGTTCGGTTCCGTTTAACCATAAATGGCATTCCAATCCGGCTTGTGCCGCAGCCGCAGCTGTTTGCCGGCAATGGTTTGATTGTTGTGCGCCGGCAGTAATCACCGTATCAAATCCGTTGCTTAAAGCTTCTTGTATTAAAAATTCGAGTTTACGGGTTTTGTTGCCACCCGTTGCCAATCCGGTTTGATCATCACGTTTGATGTAAATATCATAGCCGGTTTTATTTGACAAATTATTTAATTTATGTAAGGGCGTTGGCAAAAAAGCTAAGGAATATTTGGATATAAATTTCATTTTATAAAACTTTAAAACGTATAAAAGTTAATAAGAACGCTAAAACGGAAATAATGATGCCCGCCATAAAAACATTATAAGCTATTCGTAGTAATTTATATTTTTTGGCCAAAACTTTTCCTAACGAATGTTGGTCCATAATTAAGGTTGAATATAATTTTTTATCGTTTTTCATTATCTTTTTCATTGCCCATTCATATTCGTCCAAATCCATATTATAAAAATTGCCGAAAAACAAGAGATTTACTTTATTATTCTCCACATCTTCCTTATCAAATTTCCCCGACGAAATATTGGGACGTGTGGACAAAATAGCAAAAATTATAGTGATTAAACTAAACGAAAGCAACACAATAGCGGGAAAAATAATATTAGGTGTATCTTCATATTGCGAGATTAGCAAAGTGGTTGTTATGGAAATAATAATGGCATTTACCGAAATCAAAATATTGGATTTTTTATCGGCAATCGAACTCAAATTAATCTGCATACGTGCCGTATTTTTAAACATTGACTCTACACCGCGTGAATAAGTTCCGGATTTCTTTTTTTTAGATTTTTTTTCCTTTTTCGGGCTTACTTCAAATTGTTCTTGTTCTATCATCTTTATTTTATCTTTTAGTTTTTGCAAAATACTCTTTTTTTTCGGTTCTAATTCCGTTTTTCCAAATTCCGTATGATATTGATGTGCTCCAAAAAAACGGACCGATTTTTCATAAAAATCTTTTTTACTCATTTTCTTGTCAAACAACTTATTTTGTTCTTTACGCATTTTTTTGATGCGTTTAAAATAATCGTCTTCCGACAAATGCATTAAATCGGCATCACACAATACTTTGGACAACTTATCTGTCGGGTTTTGTGGCACTTTAGTCGATAAAATACAAGTTTTTACCGTTTCAATCACCGATTCCGGAATGCCATTTTGAGCCAAAAAATCGGCAGCCATTTCTGCGCTGATCACTTCGTGATTTTCGGGGTCAACCGCAAAACCGATATCGTGAAACCAAGCACAAATTTGAACCAAAATTAATTCTTCTTCCGGCAAACCACATTTTTTCCCGATATAAGCGGCTTTATCCACAACATATTGAATGTGCTCCAAGTTATGAAAAAGAATTTCTTCGGGCAAATTACGATTGAGATAATTCGTCACAAAACGGGCTGCTTTCTCTAATAAATTTTGATTTAACGAATGATACATAATATTTTTTTTGTTATAAATCAGCTTGATAAAGCCTTATACAAGCATTTAAAATAATGATTTTCTTTTTAAAACCGCAATGTCTTACATTTCGATACAATCCCGAAGCAAGTTCGGAATCACTCGAAGTGACATTGCTATATTTTTATTTCTCAATTCAAACTGCCTACGACGGATCACTCGAAGTGATATTGCTACATTCTACTTCTTAATTCAATTTTCCCCGGCGAATCACTTCTTTCAATCCCCAAGCCTACTTGGGGCGGGACACGGCAAAGTGACATT
>JAMOMQ010000067.1 GCA_027066995.1 Flavobacteriales bacterium | reverse complement strand
TAAAAGTTTACGGTGCTTGGTTTGATTTACAAAAAAGAAAACTGACCACCCTGCCCGATGACATTTTACAAAAGTTACAAGACTTGCCCAAATCAAAAGATTTTAAAACCATTGAGCGCAAAGCAAAATAACAGCTTTATGCATCCTGATAATATTTACCAAAAAGCATATGATATGGAACACTTAACCAAAGTGCTTCCAAAATTATCAGCGTATGTATTTACAAACAAATATGGGCAATCAACCGTTGATTTTTCTAATCCGGAAGCGGTGCGCTACCTCAACCAAGCCTTGCTAAAAGCTTATCATCAAATCAATTACTGGGAATTTCCGATAGACAATTTAACCCCACCCGTTCCCGGACGCGCCGACTATTTGTATCATATAAACGATTTGATTGGAAAGCCACAAAAACCCATTCAAATACTAGATATTGGCACCGGCGCCAGCCTGATTTATCCGTTATTGGGACAAAGTTTATTCGGTTGGCATTTTACTGCCACGGATAGTCAACAAGAATCTTTGCAAATTGCACAAAAAATAATTGATAAAAACCAATTGGCCGGTAAAATAAAATTGAAATGGCAACCGGAATCCGGCAAAATTCTACAAAACATCATTGCACCCGGCGACGCATTTGCCGCCAGCATTTGCAATCCACCGTTTTACCCTTCACAAAAAGCTGCCGAAAATGCCAACCGGCGTAAAAACAAAAACTTAAAATTGCCGCAGCAAAGAAATTTTAAAGGACAAGCCAACGAATTGTGGACCAAAGGCGGAGAATTGCTTTTTTTGAAAAAATATATTAAGGAAAGTGCTTTGTTTAAGAATCAAATACAATGGTTTACCGGTTTGATATCCGATAAAAACAACATACCTAAACTACAAAAATTATTACAAAGGTTAAATGCCAAAGAAGTGCAAATTATACCTTTGCAACAAGGACAAAAAAAGATTCATATTTTGGCTTGGCGTTTTTAAATTGATTGCATTGAAAAAAACTGTATTTTTGCCTATAATTTATAATCAATCTAAATAGAATGGCAGATTTCTTTCAACAACACAATCGAAAAAAAGCACTAAAAGACAAATTGTATTTTTATAGTTTTTATACCGTTTTACTGTTTTTATTTGCTTTAATGATTGTATTAATCAGTAAAGACAATCAAATTTGTTTGTTTGACTTCTACTGTATTTCTTCAAAACAACATTGGTTGCAAGCGGCATTTATCTTGTATTTATATCTATTGATTGCGGTTATTATATTAATACAAACTTATAAATTACTCGAAAAACTGGTTGCTAAAAAAAATCATATACGATATTTTAAATTTATTTTTATAAGTATCACACCTTTGGTGGTTTTGATAATCGGACTAACAAGTTCATTTGATTACAATACTTATATGCTAATAGTTTTTGCCGGTATTTTATCCATAGCAGGTTTGCTGATGATTGAATTTAGAAAAAAATAAATATATTTGTATATCAATATTATTAAAATAAAAACATAACCAAACTACAGATTAAAACAATTTTTATGAAAAAAGCACCATTATTTCTATTATTACTTCTAATGATAACCACAATAGGTTGTAGCAACGATGATTCTTCCGATATAGAAGAATATTTTGAATATCAATATGATAACAACAATGTTGAAATTACAAATTGGGAAGCTGTAAAGAATGGTGATCGTTTTGTAATTCGCGGGGTAGGAAATGAGCAAGGTTTTGCTATCGAATTTAACAAATACGGCCACCTTTCATCCGCCAATTCATATTCTACCTCAAATTTTAGTTTTCCACTTTCACAATCATATATCTATTACAGTTCTCATAGTTTTAACTTTAATTTAATCGATGTAGACACTGACAACCATACAGTTAAAGCCAGTTTTGACGGGCTTTTATATGAGGATAATTACGATATCAATTCGCCCACTCATCAAGTCTCCGGTGAATTTAACCTAAAATATGCTGAAACACCCGAAACAGAATTATCAAGTCTGCATTGTAAATTTGACAACCAAGATTGGTATAGTACCAATATGGATAGTTCTTCGAGCGGATCAAATGTAGAAGTCAGTTTCTTTAACGACGATGAATATATTATTAATTTTTATTATGACGAAAATACTATTTCCACTTGTAACAACTGTGCATTTACAGCCAATTCTAACCTTCGTATGCAATTAAATATATATGATCCGGTAAACGATGAAATGATTGAGTGCAATTCTACCGGTACTCTTTCAATCACAAATTACACACCATCATCAGGATTTAATAATGGCTTAATTGAAGGAGATTTTAATTTTACGGCTACCAATCCGAATAATAATCAAACCTATCATATTGATAATGGGCATTTTAAATTAATTCTTCAATAATCACATATTAATATCATAGATATTTCCCTCATTCTTGATATAAGAGTGAGGATTTTTTTAGTATTATTTTGAATTGATTAAAGAAATTACAAAATTCTACGCGAAAAAGGCAAAAGGTTCAACAAAAACAACCTGCGTTATATAAACTATCATAACCAATTTTAATTATTTTGTAAAATAGTAAAATATTAGTTTAATTCATTTTGTCTCAACTATTACTTGTAAAGGTTTTTCCGTATCTTTGTTGATAACAAACGAACAAATTTCTTTATATGCCAAATTTTTTTCGATTTTTAATCATCTTAATTATCACATCTTCATGCAAAAAGACCGACCGGTCATATACGTATGACAATATTGATTTTAAGGAAGAGATGCGACAATTTGTCATTAGTATCAGTGATTATGCCAAAAGTATTAATTCCGGTTTTGAAATAGTAACACAAAATGGTGCCGCCCTGATTACTGAAAATGCCCAACCCAACGGCGCTGTGCATTCCCAATATATCCGTGCTATTGACGGTCAAGCACAAGAAGGTCTGTTTTTCGGTTATGAATTTGACAACGAGCCTACTCCTGTAAACATCACAATGGAATTAAAACAATATCTTGATAAAGCTAAAGCCCAAGGCAAACAAATACTTGTTACGGATTATTGTTATTCTCCGGAACATATACAACGAGCCAAAGATAGCGTGCAAACCAATCATTATTTAGGCTTTGTTGCTACCCGTCGCGAACTCAATATTATTCCTCCCGTTAATATTTCAAATGAAAACAACGAAAATATCAACCATTTATCCGATGCAAAAAATTTCTTATATCTGATTAATTATAACCGATTTCCTAATAAAGAATTACTTTTACAAAGTTTGGAAAATACCAATTATGATATTTTAATTTTGGATTTATTTTACCAAAATAATATCGCTTTTACCCCTAACGACATCAACCGTCTAAAAATCAAGGCCAACGGAGGAAGTCGCTTGGTTATCTCCTATCTTTCTATTGGTGAAGCCGAAAGTTACCGGTATTATTGGCAAAATCAATGGAATACCGATCGACCTATTTGGCTCGATGAAGAAAATCCCGAATGGCCCGGCAATTATAAAGTACGCTATTGGGAACCCGATTGGCAAAATATTATTTACGGAAATAATCAATCTTATCTTAAAAAAATAATAGACGCCGGCTTTGACGGTGCCTATCTCGATATCATTGATGCTTATGAATATTTTGAAGAAAAAAATAATTAAATAACCAAATAATGACACACGAAACTTGGAATGTCTTCCTTTATGCTTTAATCACGGCTGTTGCTACCGGACTGGGAGCCATACCATTTATGTTTATCAAAAAAATAACACCTTCTGTTATGGGATATTCTAACGCTATTGCTGCCGGTTTGATGACCGGTGCCAGTATAGGCCTTGTTATCGAAGGTGTCGAATTTAGTTATCCTAAAGTTATTATTGGTCTTTTATTAGGTTTAATTTTTATTGGTGCAGTTGAATGGGTTTTAGATAAATTTGAAAAATCCAATAGAGACAGTCCTATGTTTTTGGTAAACAAAGAAAGTTTTTTTAAAAATTATAAAAATGCCATCTTAATTATTGTTGTTATGACAGCTCACTCTGCCGCCGAAGGTATTGGTTTAGGCACCTCATTTGGTGGTACTTTTAAATTTGGATTGATGATGACAATAGCTATTGCCATACATAATATACCCGAAGGCTTAGCCATTAGTGCGGGCTTGGTTGCCAAGGGTGTCTCATGGTGGAAAGCCGCTCTTTGGAGTATTTTTACCTCATTACCACAACCGCTTTTTGCGGTGCCGGCTTATATGTTTATTACATATTTTAAACAATACTTACCTATAGGTTTAGGCTTTGCGGCGGGCGCTATGCTTTGGGTGGTTTTTGCTGATATTGTCCCCGAATCACAAGAGAATATCGAAAAAGAAAAATCTGCTGTTGTCATAGTATTGGCGATTATCGGTATGCTGTATTTACAATATATTTTATGATTCGGGATTATTCATTAAACAAATGAACAATTTCTGATAAAATCATGGCGGTTGCACCCCATATCTTTATATTTTTGACATCAAAAGCGTGTAAGGTATAATTTTTTCCAAAATAACTGTGTTGTAAAGGTGTCAAATTACTTTTTAAAATATCTTTAAATCGCATTTCAAATATACGGTCCACTTCTACCGGATCCGGCTTAAATGTTAAAGTTTGATGAGCCAGCCCTAAAAAAGGCTGCACCTTGTAGTTACTAATAGGAATAAAAATGGGTGATAAGGCTCTTTGTATTTGAATGATGTCCGGTTCAATACCAATTTCTTCTTGGGTTTCGCGCAAAGCGGTTTCTTGTAATGAGGTATCAATTTTTTCCATTTTACCACCGGGAAAAGCTATTTGTCCCGAATGGGCGCCATTATAAGTTTTGCGTAAAATAAAAACCATACGGGCCCGTTGATGTTCATCGGGGTAAATCAAAGCCAACACAGCAGCTTGTTTGGCTGAATGTTTATGATTAACATCTTCAAAAATTTGCCGGCGCACGTTTAGATCCATAACTCTATTATGCGCCGATGCTCCAGCCAGAGGCTTGTTTTTTAACTCTTTGAGTTGTGATACAACAAAATTAAAATCCATCATTAATACATTAGATTACTTTCCGGCAAAATAGTTATAGTCTCTTAAAACGGTTTTAACAAATTGGTCATAAGGCATATTTTTAGGTCTTTGTATTTGTAATAGAATCTCTACTTTACCACTGAGTTTTCGCAATATATCTTTCTTGCCTCTTTTTTTGGCTTCTACCAGTACCGATTTAATCAATTGCACATCAGACTCTTTTAAATTGGCAGCCGACTCAAAAACAGGCTGATAAGTCTGTTCCAATTCTTCAAAAATACTATGATTCAATTGCTGTTTTTTTTGTTCGGTAACTACTACGGTGCCTGCTACCATGTCACCTAATCTTTGGTTTTTGTCCGAAAACAACATCACAATCAATCCTAATCCGGGAATAACATTAATTTCAAAAAGTCTTAATACCCAACGAATTAAAAAATCGCCTAGTTTGGGATGACTGTTATCACTTTTTACAATGCGAATTTTCATCAATTGCTTACCAACCGTCTGGCCATTATTCCAATATTGTAATAACGGATAATAAAGAAAATATGGCAAAGTCAAAACCGCCACAAAACTCCAACCGGATAAAAGCTTGTCAAACTTGGCATAATTTATCAAATAAATGACAAAATAATAAAACAAACTTAAAAACAATAAATCTAAAATAACCGCCACAAAACGCTGACCAACACCGGCCAAATTTTGAGATATTAAAACATTCTGTGCCGTTCTTATTTGAAAATCACTCATAATTATCTGTATAAATAGGATAACAAATTTAATAAAATACTTACATTTGCAATAATATATTCGATTTTTATATCATCAAAAAAATAGTTTGATTTTAACATGACACAAGTAACCAAATATATTCCAAATATTTTAACCCTCTTCAATTTATCGTCAGGGCTATTGGCTTTGATTTTTGTTTTTAAACAACAGTGGCATTTCGTTGCATTCTTTGTAGCATTAGGCATATTTTTCGATTTTTTTGACGGGTTGGCAGCACGTAGTTTTAAAGTTTCCAGTAGTTTGGGACTACAATTAGACTCTTTAGCCGATATGGTTACCAGTGGTGTGGTTCCGGGTTTTGTTTTGGTTTTTTTATTGGCCGACAGTCTGCACATCCATTTTTTAAAAGATTTTCAATTTGACCGGCTTCATTTATGGGCGCTATCGGGTTTAATTGTTACCTTGGCCTCTGCCTACCGTTTGGCTAAATTTAATATAGACGAACGACAAACCAGTAGTTTCATAGGATTACCAACACCGGCTAATGCTTTGTTTATGGTTGCATTGCCACTAATTATTTACGATTCGCAATTTTCATTTTTAAAAAATAGTCTATTAAATCCCTTTGTATTAACTGTTATAACTTTAATATCGGCATATTTGCTCAATGCGGAATTGCCTTTATTCAGTCTAAAATTTAAAGATTTTTCCTGGCAAAATAATTGGCCTAAATATGTTTTGATATTGGCAAGTATTGTATTAATCGTATTCTTTAAATTTTTAAGCATTCCACTCATTATTATTCTTTACATTTTATTATCTCTTGTAACACCAAAAGGCAAATGAAATCGTTAATTAAGCTTTATCTTATCATTATTGGTGTATTTGCACTTATATTTACATTGGTCAACCTTACCGGTTTACTGAGTGTTGCAGATATAAAAGAATATTTGGAACAAATTCAGCATGCCGATAAGTTTAAAATAGCTCTGATTGTAACGGTGCTCTTAGCTTCTGATGTTTTTTTGTCGGTTCCCACCATTCTGATAGTTACTTATGCCGGTAATATCTTAGGTTTTGAGTTGGGATTGTTAGCCAGCACTACCGGTATGTTAATATCCGGTACCATTGCCTATATTTTATGCCGTTGGTCGGGCAATAAAATGCTGAGTGTTTTAATCAAAGATAAAAAACAAATAGACGAAGTCAATAGCATTTTTCACCGCTTGGGTTTTGGCATGCTTATTATTGCCCGTGCCTTACCTATGTTGCCCGAAGCCACTTGCTGTCTCTCGGGAATGATGAAATTTAACTTTTTAAAATTCTTGGGCTATTATTTACTAGGCACATTACCTTATGCCATAGTTTTAACTTATCTGGGGTCTATCAGTAGTGCGGACAATCCTTATCCGGCCTTTATTGGTATCGGTATCGTTTATGTTATTTTGTATTTACTATGGTTTTTTAAATTGCGTCATACCAAAGAAAATACTTGACATATTTAAAATAGCTTTGTAATTTTGCAACCCCAATGCCACCTTAGCTCAGCCGGTAGAGCAGCTCACTCGTAATGAGCAGGTCGCGGGTTCAAGTCCCGTGGGTGGCTCCATACTATTTAAGAGGCTGTCTCAAAAGTGTAAATTATCTGTCATTCCGAACATAGTGAGGAATCTCATGCCTGATAATCAACAACTTTTATTTTCATTATTATATGAATGGTTTATGAAAAATACTTTTGAGACGACCTCTTAAATTTATTAACTTAAATTTTTTACAACTTAAATCTATAACCCAGACTTAATGATAATACTCTGTTTTTAATATGATACTTGATTTTCGAAATTTGAGGAGAACCATATATAGGATCTAAATATGTTACATTAAAATCTTTACCGATATTACTGATACCATATTCATAAGAAAGGTTGAAAATAAATTTTTGTTTGTAAACCAAACCGGTCTCTGCCTGTATGCCGAAATCCATAGTTTTATACAAGGTATCTAAAAACCAAGAATCATAACTACCGCAAGAATCTGTTTTGACACAGCCTCCAATTCTAAACCCGACATATGGCCCGGCTCCAAAATAGGTCTCCAAATTATCATTGATAGTAAAAGATTTTTTTATTAAAACAGGTATATTGATATAAAACAATCGGTAGGTTAATGGAAAACTTGCATTATTTGAATTTTGTGATGGATTTGATGTTTCAACTATACTTTTAACACCTTTGGTCTCAAAAAACAATCCGGGGGATAAAAACCAATGCTTATTCAAATCAAAATCAAAATTGACACCGGCCAGATAACCTAAATTAAATTCCGAATCATCTATTTTGGTATCACTTACCTTTCTATATTGCGAGGCATGGTTTAAGCCTAAATGCAGAGTCATATTTTGCGCTTGCAAGAAAAAACCTGCTAAAAATAATATTATAAAAAAATTTTTTTTCATATCATTTTTTTAATTTTACGACACTAATTTACAACATTTTTATTGAAACAACACGCAAGCTTGTAGTTAATTTATTCATCCGGTTAAAAAATTCCTTTTGATTTTTGTTCGGGGGCATCATCTTCAATATCTTTTTTGGTTTTGCGGGTGGTTTTGCCTTTGGCAAACCGGTAATTGACTCTAAAAACAATAACATTTTTTAACAAATGTATATCATGTTGGGTCAGCATTTGATATTGTGGTGTCTTGATATATTCTTCCTGCACATAACTCACTCCAAAATCAACCGGTAACATATATAAAAGCATCAAATTCAAACGTTTTTTGACCATTGATTTTTGCACCAAAAAACCTAAAAAATCATTATTCCATTTGTTATAACCCTGAGCACTAATATATTTGTTCATGCCGCGCTGATAAATAAATCCGGAGGTCAAACCCTTAGATTGATCGACATAAACCAAATTGCTATCCATACTATAATCGTTAAAGGCATTGTCACGACCTTCAAAATCGATATTACTGTGATAAACATCAAAACCGGTTTGCCAAAATATTTTTTTACTGATAGGCACAGCCAAACTTCCCTTGATACCATAATGATGATAATGTCCTATGTTATCATAGGTGTATTCAATAATCCCGTCATTGCGTAGCTTCGATATTTGTCCGATATAATTATCAGAAAAATGATAATAAGGCTCAGCAAACAAAGCACCTCCAAAAAAATTGGTTCGTATGGAAATTTGATGGGTTACTTCCGGTCTTAAATCCGGATTTCCTTTTTGCACGGATTGCGGATCAATATAAACGGTATTGGGATTGGCTTGACCCAAGCCCGGATAATCACTTTGTGTGCGATATTTCAATTTTATATTGATATTTTTTGACCATTGGTATTTCAAATCTATATAAGGTTGGTAAATCATATATACCGGCGATTTATCAAAAATCTCGGGCAAACTTATTTCGCCGGCCAAACCTGTTTTGAGCGACCATTTTTTCCCAAATTTATAAGCATAATATGCAAAAGCTTTATGACGCGTTTCTTTTAATTCAAAATCGGTTTGTTCTTGCTGGTTATTATACTTAGACACCAATTGATTGGTATGATCTTGACGGTAAAAACCATACCCCACCTCTAACGAACTACGATCGTTTAAACGGCGGGTATAACCGGCATTAAAACGAAAAGCTTGTTTTTCATCTTGAGATGTATCCAACCGGTCTTGTACACCATTGGTCAAAAAACGATTGACAATGTCCGATTTATAAGTTGAAAAAGTGCCGTCTAATCGTATTTCATTTTGCGCATTTAATTTTCCAATATAAAACAAAGATTGATAATTGGACTGCATATTATCATCACTATGATTGGCCAGACTATATTGGTTAACAAGTTGATTATTAACATAGCCGCTTACCAGATAACTCAAATCAGATTGACTGGTTTTGTTAAACAAATTGCGAAAACCCGTCTCAAAACTCAATGTATGTCTCGGATTGAGATAATAATCCACACCAAAAGTCAGCCGGTCGTTTGTAGCTTTTTTAAACATATTATTGATACCGGCAGCCGGTTTTTTTTCAATTTTGTAACCGTTATCATACTGATATACTGTTTGGGTGGGAAAATAAAAATCATTGGTAAAAATATTGTATTTACCGTACACATTCAGCTTATTGTAGGTATAATTCAGCCCTGCAGAAGTATTGGTCATAGGTAATAAATGAGAACGGTCTTTAACATCACTGTCAATAACCGATTGGTTAGACAAATTGAGCTCAATACCTGTATAATTTTTCTTTAAAATAACATTAATCACTGCCGTATAACCGGCCAAAGCATATTTGCCGGAAGGGTCACGTATAATTTCCACTTTTTTTAAGCGGTCGGGATTCAAATTCCGGATATAATCTTCATCTTTTTCCAAACCGTCCACCAAAATTTTAATATTGGTCTGTCCGTCTACTTTGATTTGATCGTTATACCGGTCATAAGTCACCCCTTGTATTTTATCCAATACATCATTGGTATTGGCAGCGGCAATTTTCATTTTTTTTGAGACCACATACACATCTTTATCCACTTTAAAGGTTTTACTTTTGGCATTAACCTCTACCGAAGCCAAAACGGTTTGGTCAGGCGCAAGTCTATAAGTTCCTAAAAATTGGTTGTTTTGTGTGATATAAACCGGCAAACGTTTTTTTTGATAACCGATATAGTCCAATACCATTTGATATTTTCCGGGTTTTAAGGCTATTTCAAAATAACCTTTGTGATCAGAGGTTGTGCCGGATACTAACATATTTTTGCTATTAAAAAAGCCTACGGCACAAGATTCCAAACCTTGACCGGACAGACTATCAAGCACTTGCCCGGATACAAATATGTCTTGCTGTGCATAAGTCCATTGGTATAAAAATGTAATGAGAAAAATGATGAGATATTTTTTCATAAGAAATATTTTGAATATGTTTTATAGACGCAATAATAAAACAAATGTTACACAATATCTCTCATTATTTACTGAATTGTTATATGAAGCTGCTGAAATGTCAGTATAAAAAACAGGCAACCGCTTGAGATGCCTGCCTATATATTAGGACTTGCTAAAAAACGCTTAAATATTGAATATCAATACAATACAATCGGGTGTTCGATGAGAAATGCATGGTTTTCTCACATAAAAGTATAAAATTCCTTACACTTGTAAAAAGCGTAAATTTTATATTTCTGCTACACGGAAGCACAACATCTTTGTAACTTGTTCATATTGAAGCATCTATATACATCTTCAATTCACAAATCACAAATCTATTGCACTTCCGAGCTTTTCAGCAAGCCCTCTATTATTTAAAAAAAATTAAATTTCCATAGAATCGCCGATAGGTAATAAAATCAATTCTTTACCGGCTTTTGCAAAGGTTTCTTTGGCTTTTTGATGGTCAATTTTGATTAAATCAAAGGTGTCATAATGATAGCCTAATACCTTATCGCACGCTACAAAATCGGCTGCAACTGCTGCACTTTCGGGTCCCATGGTAAAATTATCACCAATAGGTAGAACGGCTAAGTCTAATTTGGCAAACAAAGGAATGAGCTTCATATCCAAAGTCAATCCGGTGTCGCCGGCAATATAAATGGCTTTACCTTCGCTTTCAATAACAAAACCCGCCGGATTGCCACCATAAGTGCCATCGGCAAAACTACTGCTGTGCCAAGCGTTGACCATAGTTACACGACCAAAATCAAAATCCCAACTACCACCGTGGTTCATAGGATGACCATCGATACCGTCGCGAGAAAAATAAGTAATAATTTCATAATTTGAAATCAGACGGGCTTGCGGATTGGCTTCGGCCAACTCTTCCACATCCAAAACATGATCTTGATGGGCGTGGGTAATCATAATGTAATCAACTTCTATTTGTTCTAAAACAAATTTGTCCTTTGCTAAAGGATTGCCTGTGATAAACGGGTCAACAATAATTTTTTTGCCACCGGTTTCAATCAATACCGTTGCATGTCCTAAATATGATATTTTCATAGTGCTAATTTTTTTTAAGCAATTTACTATTTTTTAATGCCAATGTCAAGTTTTTGTCATAAGATAATTGAATGGATTGGCAGCTCGTCTGCTTGGTCAAAATCACGCATCGCATTTATGAGTTTAAAAGAAGTGAAGCTTTTTAAATCATTAACTATAATATCTTCTGCCATAATTTTATTGGTTGCCAACAAACGTGCCCTGGCAGTTCCATGAAGTAAAGGAAATTTTGGTGTTACCCAGTTTTTTCCATCATAAAATACAATATTTGTAAAAGATGTGTCTGTAATGCGTTGATTTTTTATAATCAGAATATCATCAGCTTGGTCTTTTTGTTTATGCAGTTCATTGAGTTTTTTTCTGTCAACCCATTTTAAACTGTAATCAATATGATTATCATATACGAGTTTTAAACTTTTGACCGGCTTTGATTTATACCGGTCATATTGACAAAAACAATCGGTATCATTGTATAAAAAACGTAATTTAACCAGACCTTGCCGGTAATCTTGGGGAATATCTATGACATTTTCCAACAAAATATCGGTCAGCCGCTTATATAATTTGAAATAAGAAGCTTCAAACCTATGTTGATGATATTCAATATTTTGCAATACGCCGTCAACTACCTTTATACTTTCAATTAATGGGAACATAAATTTTTTGTTTTAGTTCTTGATATTCATCCGTCAACCGGCTTAAAGCCGTAATACCGCCACCACTGTGATAATACAACCGGGCACCTTTCTTTTCGATAAACCGAATTAACACGGCCGTATCAAAATTATGTCCGTCATAATAACCAAATATGCCGGTATAATAACCTCTGTCCGTTTTTTCTGCAGATTGGATAATTTCCAAAGTTTTCTTTTTTGGTGCGCCACTAACCGAACCGGCCGGTAAAAGTTTTAAAAACATCTCTGCAGCATGCTTACGCCACCCGGAAGGCAGCACACCCGAAATTTCGGAACTCATTTGCAACAACTTACCGGTATTGGTCTGTATAACATCTATATACTTAAATTTTCGCACTTCAATGCCTGTGGCAACTTGTGCCAAATCATTGCGTAATAAATCGACAATAGTGTGATGTTCATAGGTTTCTTTTTTATCAGACAACAAATGATTTTCGGCATTGGGCATATCAGCGTTAATGGTACCTTTCATGGGATAAGTCATAATTGTATTCCCCTCGGTTTTTATAAAAGATTCCGGTGTATAACAAACAAATTCGTCACGAAATAAAATTTTATACGGTGCTTGTGCCCTTTGATAAATTTGCTTTAAAGTTAAATTGGTCTCAATACGGCTTGGCATGGTTAGATTGAGCAAATAAGTATCACCGTTTTTTAAATGCTTTTGCACCAAATCAAAAGCTTTTTGATAATAATCAATGCTCACCGGTTTACTTTTTATACCGGCAGATTTTTGCAGTATCATGGTTTCGACAGGACTGTTGGTATATTCCGGTGTTTGAAACCATAAACCTTTGGTGGCAGCCTCATCCCGTTTAAAAAGAATAGGCTTCTTACCTTCAAAATCTATTAAAAAGACAAAGGCTTCAGCGGCAGCTACGGCTTTATTAAACCGGTTGATAAAATTCCGATTAACATTAAGCATAGACAAAATTTTTAATCAATTGCCGACCATATTCCGTAATGTAAGATTCCGGATGAAACTGCACGCCGTAAATATTATATTGCTTATGCGACAATGCCATAATCATACCGTCGGTAGAAAAAGCATCGATTTGTAAATCTTGGGCAAGATCCACTTTTGAGACAACCCATGAATGGTATAAACCTACTGTGAAAACCAATGGAATTTTATAAAAAAGTTTGTTTTGATTCACCACTTCAATTTGTTTTGGTTGACCATGTATCACAAAAGATAAATTCTCTAATTTACTACCGAAATATTGGGCAATAGCTTGATGCCCCAAACAAATACCCAAAATGGACTTGCTGGTTTTATACCGGTCCAAAATATGTTTTATATTGACAAAATCACGTGGCAATCCCGGTCCGGGTGATAAGATTATTTTATCATATTTTGATAAATCATCCAAATTAATGGCATCTGCAGGTATAATATCCGGTTCTAAATCAACAGCTTGCCGGATTAATTCAACTATATTATAGGTAAAAGAATCTTGATGATCTATGATGACTATTTTCATTATTTAAAATTGTAAACAATGCCTGATGATAAATTGTATTGTTCCTTGGGCACACCCATAACCGGTGTGCTGTCATAATTATAATTGAAAGCAGTTTTAAAGGATAAGCGTGTCGTCATTTTAAAATAAATGGCATTTTGAGATGATATTCTATAATCGGAAAAATTTGTAAAAACAGGCTGAAAATAACTTGTGCTGACAATACTAAAATTATCGGCAGGAAAAACGGTAAAGGAAAAATAATTACTCCAACGCCAATGTCTTTCTGTATCTCCGAATGCCGTCCTTTCATATTCAAACATAGCGGTAGAACCTAAATAATATTTAAACTTTTTTTGATTAGAGAGTTTGAATCTCAACCCACTACCGGCCAAACCTCTAAAATCAATTTTGGAAATACTGTTCTTTTGTCCTTGCAAGAAAAATTCGGTTGCAATCTTTGGTGTCAATTTATAATTATACCTTAAATGCAAAACCATTTTGTCTATCAAATCGGTTTGCCCCGATGACAATAAATTATATTGGGACAACAGTAAAATTAAATTTTTGCCACTTTTATATTGCACATGAGCCTTACTACCGATATTGGTTAATTGTTTGGTATTTTTGGTCAGCGATATATTTAATCCCACATAACCGGCCCATCCGGTTGTATCTGTTTTTATTCGAAAAGATTCTATATTTAGAATTTGAGCTTGTGCTTCAAAACTAACAAGTAACAAAGCCGCAAAAATGAGTGTTTTTAAAACTATTTTTTGGTTTCCCATAACTTTTTCAATGCTTGTAGTGCTTTGGCACGATGACTGATTTTATTTTTTTCTACCTCCCCCATTTCGGCAAAAGTTTGATTATAGCCATCGGGAATAAAGACCGAATCATAGCCAAAACCTCCATTGCCGCGAGGTTCGGTAGCAATACGCCCTTTGACAATGCCTTCAAATAATTGTTCATTAGCGCCTTGACTGACAGCTACAACGGTTCTAAACTGTGCTTCTCTGTTTTCTACGCCTTCCAATTCTTGTAAAAGTTTCTTAACATTGTCTTCATAAGTAGCTTGTTCACCGGCATAGCGGGCACTGTATACACCGGGAGCACCGTTTAAAGCAGCTACTTCCAAACCTGTATCATCGGCTATGGCATCAACATCATAAGGTATGGTAATTTGCCTTAATTTTTGTAGCGCATTGGCATCTAATGTTTGTCCGGTTTCTTTAAGTTGGCTCTTAAATCCGATATCTTCCAATGACTTTAACTGCAAATTTGCGGGTAATATTTTCTCTATTTCTTTAATTTTATGCCGGTTTTGGGTTGCCAAGACTATATCTTTGGGTTGATTGGCAAAAAATCTTTCAAAATAATAATAAGCCGCAACAATAATACCCAATGCTAAAGCTACCAAAAACAAAAACTGTTGCAAATCTTTTCCTGATAATTGCTCTACCATACCTTCCGTCGCCTCCATATCGACAAACCTGGCTGCAACAAAAGCGGTACCGTTCAATATCATATGTATGATGATGGGATAAAACAAACTTTTGGTTTTCCAATACATATAACCTAATAATAACCCTAAAACCGTGGCATATAAAAACTGCCATGGATTCATATGAAAAGCTCCAAAAGCTACAGCCGAAATCAAAATGGCTTTAAAAGGTTGGTATTTTTTTAGCAATGCTTTTAATATTACGCCTCTAAAAAGTGTTTCTTCCAAAACAGGCGCTGCCACGGCAACCATTAAAAAACCGGCTACAGGACTATTAAACACTTCTTTCATGGTATTATTTAGCATATCAAACAATTTTTTCCAAAAACCGGCAGGTTCCGGCAACAAAAAAATTGTAAATTCTCCTACTACCAAAAAGGCAAAAGCAACGACCACAACCAATGGAAACAACGACCAATAAGCCGGCTTATAACTAAAAGTACCCTTTTTATTAAAAGCTTTACGTGTGGCCCAAATGGTCAAAGTCATAGGTATGACATACCCCAAAAGCATCATCCAGGCACTTAACGATTTGGGCATCACCACTTGCAAAATACCAAATGGCATAGAAAATACTATAAAAAATAAAAGAATGGCCATTAAATGCCAAAAGGTCGGAAATCGATTTTTCATAAATATAGTTTATTTATCATTTTTATTCATGATGATAAGGATGATTATTTAAGATAGCAAATCCGCGATAAAGTTGTTCCGTAAAAATAGCACGAACCAATTGATGTGAGAACGTCATTTGTGACAAAGCTATTTTGTGATTGCTCCTACTATAAACCGCCTCGGAAAATCCATAAGGACCACCAATAACAAATACCAATTGCTTAATACCACTTATCATTTTTTTTTGTAAAAAATCTGCAAATTGTTTAGAGGTATATTCGCGACCTTTTTCATCTAACAACACAACAAAATCCGATGTATTGATATGTTTTAAAATAGCTGTTCCTTCCTTAAGCTTTTGTTGTGCTTCGGTTATATTTTTGGTATTTTTGATATCCGGAATTACAACAGGCTCAACGGTCACATAAGATTGAGCTCTTTTAATATAAATATCCATTAAATTTTGAACAGCGACATGATCCGTTTTGCCAAGCATTAATAATTTAATCTTCAATAATCTTATTTTTTAGGATTGACAATAAAAGCATTTGGGAACTCTTTTTTAATTTTGAGCAAAGCCTGATCGGCAGCTAACTTGGTTTCATAGTCACCCACCCAGACTTTAAATTCGGGAGACTCCCACTCCACAACAGCATAAGTATCAGGAAATTTTTGTTGAAAATCAGCTTTAACAGATCTTGCCGTATTAATGCTTTGTCCGTTATACAATTGAATATGATAGTATTTAAAACTGGTTTTGGTTTTGGCCAAACAATCCGACCTTTTGGTCAAAAGCGTATCAACTTTTGCAGTTACAATAAAGCGATTAGGCTCAATATTTTGTCCGTAAAAATAAAAAGCGGTGAACAAAAAAACAAGATTAAAAAAGGCTTTCATAGTTTAAAAGTTTTATCAAAAATACAAAAAATATAATATACGAAATGAAATAATGATGCCAAAAAAAAAGACCGTCCAAACGAACGGTCTTTTAAATGTATTAAAAATTATATTAATGAGCGTTATGATGTAATAAACTCTCTTCGATATAAGGATGATTGACCGGTAAAATACGTTTACGTTTAGCCATATTTCTAAAGACAACAAACATAAACAACCCTGCAAATCCTAAGAAAATGCCTATTTCATACAATCCGAAAACAGGGTGAATATGTTCACCTACACCTGCAAAAGTATGAACAAGCGGCGGAAATACGGATAAATAAACATCAAGGAAGAAACCGATCAAAATAGTTATGGACATGATTAATAATACTTTAGGATTTTTGGCCAATTTGTTAGGTAAAAGAACCAAAAACGGAATAAAGAAATTGATAACAATATTTAACACAAATAAACTTTGTGAAAAATGAAAACGTCGCAAGAAATAATGTTCTGCTTCTTCAGGAATATTTCCATACCATATCAACATATATTGAAAATACCATGCATAGGCAAATAATACCGATCCCATGAAAAGATATTTTGAGAAATCATGCCAATGCGATGAGTTCATAAATGGATAATAGCCTTTTTTATGCAAGAAATAAACTATCAAAATAATCAAGGCCGAGGCATGAAAAAAGCCTGAGATCAATTCTTTAATACTAAAAAGCGTACTATACCAAAACGGTTCCAAAGACATTAAATAGTCAAAACCGGCGAATATAAAAGTCAAAGAAAAAGCAAAAATATAAACTTTTGAAAAGAACCGGCTTTTTTCAAACCATTTTAAAGCATGTGCTTTATCATTATCTTCTTTTTTAGAAAATTTACGTAACAAAGCAGTGGTCAAAAACCAAACTACGAAAAATATTAAGGTGCGTATAATAAAGAAATTTTTATTTAAGTAAGGTTCTTTGACTTCCAGTATTTCTTTAAACTCGGGATATTTGTTAAAGTCCTCAATATGTCCTTCCGGATTGGCCCAAGGGTAAACATATTTCAATCCGAAAAATACCAAAGCTAACATAAAAATAAAGGCCGGTACCAGATAATAAGAAAAACTTTCCGGAACACGCTTAAAAGCAGCAGACCAACCGGCTTCGGCTATATATTGCAAAGACATCCAAAAAGCAGCACCTAAAGCTAATAACAAAAAGAAATAATTGCTCATTAAGATATTAGCCCAAAATCTATTCGTATCAGCCATATAAGCCAAAATACCCGCAATCAAACCAATCACCATTAAAATCAAGCTGATTGTCTGTAATTTTTTTGAAAATATGAATTGTTTTTTCATTGTTGTAGTTTTAAAATTATTTTACTTTAAATTATTCTTGACATAAAGAACAATTCGCCATCTGTCATCGGGTTTAATTTGCGATGCATGTGCACCCATAACAGCCGATCCCATGGTTATGACATGAAAAATCTCACCATCGGGTTTGGCTTTAATATAACCGGCGGTTAAATCTGCCGGTGGTGCCGGATATAATTTTTTCCCGTTTTTAACCAATTTGGTTAACTGGCCGTCGCCTTTTCCGTTTTTACCATGACATATGGCACAGTAAGTATCATATTTTACTTTACCTCTTTCCAAATTTTCTTTGGTTGGTTGTAACGGATTTTTAAGCAATTGGCCGGCTTTGGTTTTATCAGCAAACTTATCTTTAAAAGGATAAGGCATGTATTCTCTGGAAATGGTGCCGGCTACCGGTTTTTGCAATGTTTTACCATCTTTAAAATTTGGATTGGGCGCATAAGATTCGTAAGCTTCCGAGTAATACATATCAAATTCTCCCATATAATCCCAATAGGTTTTTTCTTGATGGTGATTACAAGAAGTCAAACCGCCTATTAGTAATATTAAAATTATATATTTTTTCATTTCTCTTCTTTTTTACAATTATATAATTAAACCTCATCGATTTTTTCGGCACCTGTCGTCTCAAAAATCTCTCTCAATTTAGTTTCCATAGAAGGTGTCAATTTCGATTTGTCGATCAAAACCACCATTTTATCATCATTAATACCGGGATATTCAAACTCCGGATCTTTACCCGGATATAATTTGGCCATTACAAAAAATGTCCCAACCGTAGATAAAACGGTAATCAAAATCGTACCGATAAACATCAAAACCGGAAAAGTCAAACTCAAGTTTGGTTTTCCGCCGATATTTAAAGGATAATCAACCACAAAGGTATAATACAAAGCGGCAAAAACACTGGTAACACCCAATACGCCATAGAAAAATGCCAATAATGGAATATTAGACTTGATATGAAATTTTTCAAGTAGTTCTTCAATTACAAAAGGTGTAATTATTTCTTCAACGGGTGCTTTAGCCTTAACCAATTGGTCGGCAGCATCCATCAATTTTTTATCATCGTTATATACGGCTACTAGTTTACTCATCTTCTAAAAGTTTTTTAATTGCATGATATTGAATATCTGTAGGTTTCAATTCTGTATGACGCTTGGCTTGTTGTTTTAATTCGTTCATTGCCATCATAGGAATAAAGCGGATAAATAACAATACGCCTACGCCAAATAAACCTATAGTGCCCAAATAAACCCACTTGTCAACTATGGTTGAAGAATAATGGAACCAGTTGGCGGGTAAGAAATCTTCGGCAGCCGGGGGCACTACAATATTATAGCGCTCTAACCACATACCGATATTTACACCAATAGTAATCCAGAAAATTAAAGTCAAATTTCGACGAACTTTTTTGAACCAGAATAATTGGGGTAAAAAAGCATTAAAGACAAGCATTAGCCAATAAGGTATAGCATAGTGTCCTTTCAGATAGTTCTCATCAAAGACATAAGTTTCATAAACATTGGCCGAATACCAGGCGATAAACAATTCTATTAAGTAAGCCGATCCCATTATCAAACTCACAAAAGTGATAATACGGGCAATGGCATCAAAGTGATCATCGGTAACGTATTCTTCGAGTTTGAACATCTTACGAATAAGCACCATCAAGGTGACCACCATACTAAATCCTGAGAAAATAGCCCCTACTACAAAGAAAGGCGGGAATATTGTCTCGTGCCAACCCGGTAAAACTCCGGCAGCAAAGTCGGTGGATACGATAGAGTGCACGGCAATTACCAAAGGCATGGCCAAACCTCCCAATATCATCAAAGCATCTTCAAACTTACGCCATTTGTCCATAGAACCTACCCAACCAAAACTCAAAGCATTGAAAATTTTACGTTTCATTCCTTTGGAACGGTCACGTATAGTGGCAAAATCAGGTAACATACCTATATACCAGAAAATAGCTGACGTGGTCAAATAGGTTAAAATGGCAAATACATCCCATAACAAGGGTGAATTAAAGTTTACCCATAAGCCACGAGAGTTAGGCCCGTATGGAAAAATAAAAATTTCGTCCCAAGGGCGTCCTACGTGAATAGCAGGGAACAAACCGGCAGCCAATACGGCAAATACGGTCATAGCCTCCGCAGCACGGTTAATGGAAGTACGCCATTTTTGACGAAATACCAATAAGAAAATGGAAAAAGCGGTTCCGGCATGACCGATACCGATCCACCATACAAAGTTAATAATAGCCCATCCCCATGGCACTTGGTTGTTATTACCCCACATACCAATACCTTTGACTATGGTAAGCGGCACATAATAACCGAGCCCAATGGACATCAGAACAAAAAATACGGCAAATGAAATCTTCCACCACAATGGGGCTTTTTCTTCTTGCGATCTTAATATATCACGGGTAATATCTCCATAAGATTTATTACCTAAAATTAATTCGCCTCTGACTTCTTTTTTATACATAATTGAATTTTTTTAGTGATTAAGCTTCAGTTTTGTGTTCGGCATCTTTATTTCTAACTTTGGTCATATATACCACACTGGGCAATGTTTTTAATTCCTCTAACAAACCGTAAGAACGTTCGTCTTGGAATAATTTGATAATACGTGCCTCGGGCATATTGGTATCACCAAACACAATAGCATTAGACGGACAGGCTTGTTCACAAGCAACTTGTATTTCACCGTCACGCAACTCGCGTCCTTCGGTTTTGGCTTTAAGTTTTCCTTCTTGTATACGTTGGATACACATGGTACATTTTTCAACTACACCACGTTCTCTAACCACTACATCAGGATTTAAAACCATACGCTTGACTTCATCATTAAATAAATAGTCATACTCACCGCCTTCGACAAAGTTAAACCAGTTAAAGCGTCTAACTTTATAAGGACAGTTGTTCATACAATAACGTGTTCCGATACAACGGTTATAAGCCATGGCATTCAAACCTTCATTGGTGTGAGGTGTAGCCGCCACCGGACAAACATTCTCACAAGGGGCGTTGTCACAGTGCTGACACATAACCGGTTGGTGGAATACTTCCGGATTATTTTTAATATCAGAATATAATTCGTCTTCAACCGTTGAATAATATCTGTCAATACGCAACCAATGCATGTTACGTCTACGACGGACTTGTTCTTTACCGACTATGGCAATATTATTTTCTACTTGACAAGCTATAATACAAGCACTACATCCAGTACATTTATTGTAATCGATAGCCAATCCCCAGTGATGACCGGGATAATCCTCGGGGTTATAACCTTCTTTATACAAATTAACATGTTCTAATTTATCTTTAAAGAATACATGCTTTTCATTACCCGAATGTTTATCTTTTTGCCATGCGGCCAAGGTGGTTTCACGAGCAATATCTTCGGCTCTTCCTTCCATGGTATCATGGGTTTGGGTTTGTGCCAAAGGATAAGTTTTACCGGTTTTACTAACTTCAACCGGAATACCGCTATATATTCTATTACCATCTTTTGCGGTTATAAATGCGGCTGCATTGGCACCACCTACCTGATCGGCAACCGGACCGGCTGCTGTTCTACCGTAACCTAAAGCTATACCTATAGTAGTTAAATCTTGACCGGGTTGAATCAGAACAGGCAATTCTACTTCTACATCACCGGCTTTGACTTTGACGACATCTTCTTGTTTCCAGCCTTTTTCTTCTGCTGTTTTGGGCGCTACGGTCACATAGTTATCCCAAGTAGCTTTGGAAATAGGGTCTGGTAATTCTTGCAACCAAGGATTGTTTGCCATCAAACCGCTACCGATACCAACTTTTTGATATAAAGCCAATTGCAAACCGGAAGGTTTTTTAAATTCGGTTATTTGAGCTTCATTCTGTGTTATATAATCAGCTTTATACTGAGGTGCTTCAGCGCTTATTTCTACTTCGTAAACACCATCTTGTAAAGCTTTGTTCCATCCGGATGTAAAATCAGTAATACTCTGAGATTCGGCAGGTGCTTCTTGATTGGTTTCAGAGGCATCTCCTTCGGGTTTTTCGGTTGCAACTTGGGTTTTAGCCAAAATATTTTCTTGCCAATATTTCTTCATATAATCATAGAAACTACCCGAAACGCCGGCCCAGTTCATAAAACTTTCTTGGGCTTGACGTGTATTCCAAAGTTTTGTAATTGTGGGTTGTCCCAAACTATACATACCGGTAACCGGTTCGGCATCCGACCATGATTCTAAGAAGTTATTATCAGGCAATGCATATTGAACATTTTTAGCCGTTTCGTCTAATTTGTCGGTTAACGAAATACTTAAAGGCATTTTTTTGATAATTGCGGCTTTTTTGTCACCTTTCGGACAAGTGTAAACCGGATTGGCATTATAAAAAATAACTGCTCCCGCTTTACCGTCTTTCATATCGGAAAAAGCTTGGTGCAGTTGTGCATCGCGTCCTTGTTTGAGTAAAAGCTCACGACTAAAATCAATTGTTTTGCCATAATTACCTAACATATTATTAATGGCATTGACAATAACTTGAATACTCTTGTCATTGGTACCGGACACGACTAAAGAAGCGCCTTTATTAGCAACCAAATCATTCGCCAATTTATCAACTTTATAAGCACAATTAAGTTCTTTAATAGGTGTTCCTCCTACTTTGGCTGCAATGGCATTATGCAATTTAATCAATAATTTTTTCTCTTGAGCCGGTTTGATATACTGACGATAATCGGCATTACTACCGGTTAAACTCATTAAAGTTTCGTATTGATAATGACGTGAAATCTCAGTTTGACCATTGGTCAAATCACGGGTTTTGGCATAATCGGCGGCAAATTGTACCGGAGACAGCCAAGTACCTAAAAAGTCGGCATTAAAACCGGCAATAACTTTGGCTTTATCAAAATGATAAGACGGAATACCCGCTTTGCCAAATGTGGCTTCATTAGCATCTAGCATAGCCGAATAAGATACCGGATCTAAATATACAACTTCAGCAGTTGGATATTTGGCTTTAAAATCTTCAAATAATTTTTTGGTAGTCGGGCTGATAACCGTCCCCGCCATGATATAAATCTTTTGTCCGGCAGCGGCTATTTCACCAAGTTTTTTAATTATTTCGGCATCTACTTTTTTCCAGTCGGTTTGTTTACCGTTTTTCAAGGGGTGTTGTAAACGGGCCGTATCATATAAATCTAAAATAGCTGCTTGTATCCGGGCATTTGTGCCACCTTGAGTTATTTTAGATAATTTGTTACCTTCTATTTTAATAGGCCGACCGTCTCTTACTTTAACAACTACACTGGCATAATCGTCCACTGTTGATAAAGTAGTAGCATAATGATTGGCTACTCCGGGAGTAACATCTTCAGGACGTTGTAAAAACGGAATGGCCTTACGCACCGGTTGTTGACAACTGGTCGCAGCAACTGCATATGCGGTCGAGAATCCTAATAATTTTAAGAAATCGCGACGGTTAGAAACATATTTGTTTTTTATTTCGTCTTGAGAAAGCCCATCGGTAGGAAACTCTATTGAGGGTTCAATAGATTCATTTTTCTTGGCGCTTTCCAGTTCTTCTAAACTTCTCCAATATTTTTTCATCTGTATATATATTTTATACCTTATATTATATTAATAGTGACATGAGGAACAGTCGGCACCACCGATTTTGTCCACTGTAATTTTATCTATACCTTGTTTTTCTTTTAACTCCTTAAATTTATAATGCTTATAATAAGGGTTTGAAGTATCAATACCACGTTTACGGTGACAGTCCAAACAGAAATCACCCATGGCTAATTCTTTATATTCCACGACTCTATTCATTTTTTCAACCGGTCCGTGGCATTCTTGACATTCTACTTTACCGGCTTGAACATGTTGGGCATGGTTAAAATATACGTGATCCGGTAAATTATGCACTTTGACCCACTCAATAGGTTTGCCGGGCTTGTCATATTGCATGGTTTGCGGATTGTATCCCAAATGTTCATAAATTTTGGCAATCTCTTGTTTGCCGGATATAGTGCCTTCCTTGACTTGACTGTGGCAATTCATACACACATTTAAACTCGGGATACCGGCATGACGGCTTGTACGCGCATCTACATGGCAGTATTCACAATCAATACCATTTTGAGTTACGTGCACTTTATGCGAAAACCAAATGGGTTGAACCGGTGCATAACCGTGTTGACGTCCTAATGCTCTGGCTTCTACATAAGTGATTTTGGCAATATAACCCAAGGACAATAAAGCTACCAACATCATAACTTTAGGTGCCTTGCATTTTTTACGGCGTCCCATGACAGTCGCTAAAATAAAGACTACCAAAGCAATGATAAAAGGTAATGTGTTATTACCAGGGCCAATACCTTTAAATTCCGGATCAATCTTATCATAATCGGCATGTGAAGCAGAGGCTACCGCCTTCTCAGAAGACTTAGCATCCTGAGCCTTGGCTTGTGCGCCTGCGGCCGTAGCTACGGTTTGATAAATAGTTGAACCGGTTAATTGAACCGCCATTTGATGCGTTTGATTACCGGAGGCAAAAGCCGAAACCGATAAAAACAAGAGCATGATTAAACCGATTCTTTTCACCGGAATAATCTCCAATAACATCTTTCTTTTTTTCATAAGAGTTAAAATTATATTAATTTTTCTTAACATTTTTTTTACAAAGCCAAAGATATAGAAAAAATGACATTTTCACATAAAGTAAATATATTTAAAATGATTCTAAATAAGAAAAAGACAATCTGCAATTATGAAAATATTTCCTTAAATTTGCAATAAATCAATAATATTAAAATGAAAAAATTTTTAAAAATTGCATTTACACTTGTTTTTGTAATAATTATCACTATTGTAGCTGTACCTTACTTTTTAAAAGATGACATCGAAAAGTTTATCAAAGAGGAAATTAATAACAGTATTAATGCCAAGCTTGATTACGATTCGGTGGACTTGTCACTCTTGCGTGATTTTCCAAATTTACATGTTAAAATAACAAATCTTGTCGTTGATGGCATCAACGAATTTAAGAATGTGCGTTTGGCACACATCGACCGGTTTAATATGAGTTTGGATTTTAAACGCTTGTTTTTTGAAAAAGATTTGGAAATAAAAAAAATCGGTGTAGATGGTGCCGACCTCAATATATTGGTGTTAAAAAACGGCAAAGCCAATTATGATATTAGCAAACCGGACAGTTTATCCGAAAAAAAATCCGAAAAAAATTATGTCATCAAACTTAAATCTTATGATATAACAAACAGTAATATTAAATATGTTGACAGCAGCTTAAACATGCAGATGTCTATTCAAAATTTACAACATCATGGCCAAGGCGTCTTTACCAAAGATACCTATAAGCTCAAAACCAAAAGTCATATCGATACTTTTGATGTTAATTATGACGGCATTCATTATTTAAATAAGGTTACCACAGATATAGATGCTTCGGTTTTTATAGAAGACGATTTTAACAAATACACCATAAAAGACGGTAAATTACGCCTAAACGAACTCCCCTTGCAAACCAATTTGATGATAGCTTTAAAAGGAGATGATGATATTGATATGGACATTAACTATCAAACAGAAAAAAACAGTCTTAAAAAACTTTTATCTCTGGTGCCAAAAGCCTACATGCCCGATTTTAAAGGACTTAAAGCGGACGGACAAGCTGATCTGAAAGGATATGTCAAAGGCGTTTACAATAACAAAAATTACCCGTCATACGGCGTAGACTTCAAAATTAAAAACGGTCAAATAAAATACCCTGACTTACCACAAAACATCAGCAATATCAATGTGGTTACAAAAATTACCTTTCCGGGCGGTAACAATTTGGACTTGACAAAAATTGATATGCCTAAAATACACTTTAATATTGCCGGTAATCCGGCAGATGGACGTTTGACTATGAGCCATCCTATGTCCGATCCATATATAGACACCTATTTTAAAACAGACTTGGATTTGGCACAAATAAAAAAAGCAATGCACCTGCCCGGCGTTAAACAACTCAGCGGTCAACTAAAAGCCGACATGACTCTAACCGGAAAAAGTTCAGCTATTGAAAAACAACAATTTGACCGGTTTAAAGCCGATGGTTATTTTGATTTAACCGATATGGTTTACAGCACCGAAGACTTGCCTTATACCATAAAAATAACACAAGCCAATGCTAACATAAGTCCACAAGCTTTGGAAATAAAACAGTTTCATTCCAAAATAGGACAAAGCGATTTTAACTTGCAAGGAAAAGTTACCAATTACATCACCTATTTTTTAAAGAAAAACCAGAAACTTCAAGCCAACTTTGATCTGCATTCGGATTATTTGAATATTAACGAATTTATGAGTAGTGGCTCTAACACCAAAGAAACAACCGCTGACAGTTTAATACGAATACCTAAAAATATAGATGTAACTTTTAAAGCCGATGCCAATAAAGTTCTATATAAAGATATGACCCTTAACAACTTAAAAGGTCAAATCAACATCAAAGATCAAAAAGCCGTTTTAAATACAGTTTTGACACAAGCTTTGGGAGGTAATATCAACCTTAAGGGGATTTATGACACCTCTGACAAAATGGCCAAAACAGCATTAAATTTATCTATGCAGAAGCTTTCAATCAACGAGTCGGCCGACAAACTGACTATGTTTAAAACCTATGCGCCAATTATGAAAAAGATAAACGGCCGCTTCTTTTCCGATTTACAAATGGATGTAACTTTAGACCAACACATGAATCCGGTATTGCAAACCTTAGATGCTTCCGGGCTCTTTAAAACAGCCAACATTGGTATTGGCAATGTAGATATTATAAAAAAAATTGGCAATTTGTTAAAAATCAACGAATTAAATCAAGCAAAAGTTGATAAAATAAAAGCCCAATTTGAGATACAAAAAGGCAAAATGCATGTTAAACCGTTTAAGTTTAAAATTAATAACATGCAATCGGCATTAGAAGGCAGTGTCGGCCTAGACCACAAAATAAATTTTATTTTAAATATGGATGTACCCCGTCAAGCCTTGGGGAACAAAGCTAATGAAGTGTTAGAAAACCTGTTAGGAAAAGCCAAAGCTTTAGGTTTAAAAACAGACTTGGCAGATATAATAAAAATGAAATTTAAAATAACCGGCGATTACAATCATCCTAAGATTACACCGGTTATTGCCGGAACAGAAGGGCAAACGGCCAAAGAAGTCATCACACAAGCTGTAGAACAAAAGGTAGAAGAAGCAGTAGATGATGCCAAAGAAAAAGCCAAAGCAGAAGCACAAAAACAAGCGGATGCTTTAATAGCTCAAGCACAGATGCAAGCGGACAAACTCAATGCTGAAGCCAAAAAACAAGCGGATAAATTAAGAGCTGAAGCCCGGAAACAGGCGGATAAACTGATTAAAGAAGCCGGTAACGACCCGTTTAAACAATTAGCCGCCAAAGCCTTAGCTAAAAAACTAATAAAAGAAGCAGACAAAAAAGCCAAAGCTATAGAAACCAAGGCTCAAAATCAATCCAACTTGATCATGCAAAATGCCCGTAATAAAGCTGATGCTTTATTGAGTAAATTTAATTAAAAGCAGTGATACCAAAATAAAAACTTTTAACTTTAAAAAAAAATTGTTAAATTTGATAACTCTTTCACTTTTTCTCTTAAAAAGTTAAATAACCGGTATTATGAAAACTTTTATAGCATTTTGGGGACTTTTTTGGTTCACTCTTTTTACACATGCACAAACCGGTTGGTTTGATTTGCACGCAGGTATCACCGATAACGAACACGGGCAAATTTGTCTAACGGATGCCGACCATTTATATGTGATAACCGATCATGGAAATTTTTATAAAACCCAAGACGGCGGCGACACTTGGCAATCTGTAAACATAGGCATTGATACTCTTTTTTATGACATTGATTTTATTGACACCCAACATGGCGCTGTTTCCGGTGCCAACGGCAGTTTATTAACAACTTCTGACGGTGGTAATACTTGGCAAATTATTCAAACCGGAACAAATGAAAATTTATATGCCTTAGATTATGTCAATACGGATAAAATATTTTGTATAGGCGATCAAGGCAGTTTGATTTATACACTCAATGGCGGACAAAATTGGCATACCAACTCATTATTTTCCAATACCGAGCTATATGACATCCAATTTAAAAATGATCTGGAAGGTTATATTGTAGGTAATACCAAATTACTAAAAACAACTGATGGCGGCATTACTTGGACAGACCCTGTAAGCGATTACAATAATTTTCCTCACAGCCCTTGTTTTTCATTGTCCATAACCGAAACCAAAATAAGATTTGTATCTGATGGCTCTTATAAACAAGGCTTTACCGTTTATACTTCAAATGATGGTGGACAAACATATGATACAGAATTTGCAGTCCCCATGTGTGCAACTTCTTTGATATCCGGTGTTAACTATCTCAATGACCATTATGGATTTGCTGTAATAAACGGACATAGCGACGGCATATTAGTCCGTCTTGACCAAGGATATGTAAGCATCAATTGGATATCGGACAACGCTGCCAATACCGTATCATTTAATGAAAATATTACTTATTTTTTAGACGAAAACACCATTTGGAAAACCGTAGACGGCGGCACCAATGCCATAAAAGATTTGTCTCAAAATTTGTTACATATTTATCCAAATCCGTCATCCGGCTTAATCTATATAGATACATTATTTGATCAAGCCTACCATATAACCGTTACAGACGCAACCGGCCGGTTAATATTAAAAATTGAAAATATAAAGGAAAAACAATACCCTTTGGATATGAGCGGATACCCAAAGGGTGTTTATATAGTTAGAATAAAATCGGAAGCCGGAATTTTTGTTAAAAGAATTCAATTAAAATAGCATTTCTATCTCAAACGGACATTTTCGATAACTTCAAAAGTATCTGGATTGATAACTTCCATATCAATATGTTGCCCTTCGACATTAAACAACATTAAAGCATGTAATGTCGAGAATTTTTTAACATATTTAGTCCATGGCAATTGTTCTAAAGAATAGTAAGGTGCACCGGCACTTCCATTGGTAATTTGCACAAAGGGACGCTTAAATTTCAATTTCTTACCGGTCCAATTGTCAGGATAAATAGGCGTTTGATTGTTTACCACCAGACGACTGTAATTATGTTCGTCGCCGGATAACAAGGCTACAAATTTTTGACTGTGATTAACCAAAAGATCTAAAATTTGATCACGGCGCTCTATAATACCCTTATCAACGGGTTTGCCGGCTACATAAGGTCTGATTTGATTGTTTCCGTCATACCACATATCATCGCCTTTATGTCCTGCATTGGGAAAAGCCGGTGTATGAAAAGTAACAAATATATGGTCAATATCTTCATCGGCTTCATATTTGGCCAAGGTTTTTTTAAGCCAAGCCAATTGATTATCCATAATATAACCATGCACATTGCCCGAAGTTGTAGGAATATCATCGGTTGATGAGGCATACCAATAATTGGAATTCATTACAATCATAGCCACATTGGCATAAGTGTAATCATAAACGTTTTCTTTATAAGAAGGAAAATCATCTGTTTTATGTGATGGATCATAAACACTGTGATCTTCAGATTTTAAATCGCTGACCGGCATACTAAAATTATCGGCAAAGGTCTTTTCGGCACTGTATTGTTTAAACGGAAATTTATCGACAAACAAATGGCCTAAGAAAAAGGAATGTCCTTTATAATCCGTGCGTTTAAAAATACGTTCTATGGACTCATGGTTCCCCATGGCCACATATACAGGCCGGTAGTGCGCAAAATTTTCAACCACGTGTTTCCAATTGATCAATTGCAAATTTTGTTTGTCATTGCTACCGTTATAACCGGTCATTAAATCGCCTGTAAATTGAAAAAAAGCAGCATTTTTGTAGGCTGCCAATTGCACCATTTTTTTGAGCACATAACCGTTGACCCCAAAAATATCACGTTCACCGCCGCCACTACCGGCACGGCTGTCAGAAGCATAAGCAAAGGTAAAAGGACCACGACAACCTTTTTTAGGTGCGGTAGTAAATTGGTAATATTCTTTCCAATCTTCATAAATTAAGGTATAATTATAGGATGTTTGCGGTTTTAAACCACTGATACTTATCTCATGCTGTATGACCGGAACTATATCGGAATAAACCTGATCGCCTATTCGTATCTGCGCCATTACTTTTTTATTGGTTTTAAACGAAATAACAGCACCACTATCAGTCAATTGATTGACAAAGGGCCCTTCAATTAAATATATATCCTCGGAAAATCCGGTTTCTTTATCCCATTTTAAGCCTAAATGACCGTCATAAATGATTTCACCTTTTTCGTTGATTAACCGGTAACCCAAACGGACTTTTCCGGTTTGTTCCCAATTGATAAAATCGTATTTGCCATTAAGTTTTGAAACGGGAATGGTAACTTTACCTTTAACGACCTTGGCAGTTCTTTTAAAATAAACCGGTAGCGGATATTTGACATTATTGATTTTAATCAGTCCATAACTTACAGAGCCGTTTATCCGCTCGTCATGAAAATTGAGTGTGATACCATTTTGATTGCCGCTGATACCGGCCTCTACTATTTTACTATATGTGTAAATAGGATTATTCTTTACCTCAGGATAAAACGCTTTGTCTTTTACAACTCCTAAAACGCCTTTCTTATATTTAATATTTGAATAGGATTTGGGAATTTTTATTTTTTGTGCTTGTAAACTTATAAAAAACAATAAAAACAAAACGGTAAAAATCTTATGTGTATTTTTCATGATCTAATATTTAAATTTAGCACAAAAATAAATCAAATTTTATTTCTTTAATTGAAAAATATGCATTAATTTCGTTTAATAATTTAAAACGGACAATTATGACAGCTTATATATTACCTTTAGGTGTGGTTGGACCACAACAATTGATTTTGATTGCCGTCATTATTCTACTGCTTTTCGGTGGTAAAAAAATACCGGAACTGATGAGTGGTTTGGGCAAAGGCATTAAAGAGTTTAAAAAAGCGACTTCCGACGATGATACGGAAAACGCCAAACAAACTGAAAAAAAAGAGGAAAACTAATTTTCCTCTTTTTTTTGTTAAAATCTGAAGTGGTTATTTAGGACTAGTCATCTTTTAATTTGATTGTTTTTAATATAGCTTCTAACTGCACTATATAATCACGCTTGTCAATAGCCGGTGCATAAATAAAGCCTTCACCCACAACCATGCGTTTGTGTTTTTTGTCAATAATGGTATAATTGATATACGGTCCTCCCATAAAATCATTTTTCATATTCCACAAACCACGGGTTTCAATAGCTTTTTTGCCATTTATATTGGTCATTATTTGCGATGGTGAAATATTGCTTTCAGATTTCATATAAGTGCTATCAACCGGTCCCGGAATAAATTTTTTACCGATAGAATCTCTATAATACAATACCCTTTCTCCTTTGATGTCAAGTGAATCTTTGAGTGGCACGCTATAAAGCAAAATATCTTGTTCACCGTTTTTTAAATCGCGTCTAAACCAAAAAAAGTTATTTTGATGATCAACCAATGCAAAGAAATCGGGAATTTCAATGCTGATGCCCAATTCTTTTTCAACATCTTCATTGTTTCTTAAAGCCAGCCGGTGTTTGTTTTGCAAATTTTTTATTTCAAAATCATTTAAACGCTTGATAATTTCTTGGGCGTTTTGAGAAATAAGTTTTTTTAGTTCATCATTGTTACGGCCTACAATCTTTATAATCAATTGCGGTTCGGCATATTTATCTTTGTAATAGTATACCCCCGGCTTCTCGCCTTTGGTGACAATCATAACCGTTCTAACGCGTTTAAAAATATCTGTAAAAAGATTGGGGGCTGCCTGTTTTAAACTAAATATAGGCTCGGCTTGAGGTAAATCGTTATATTCTACCGCAAAATATTTTCTTACGGTATCACCAAGCGATTCTTTCCAATCGCGATCATCCATAATCACCAATAAATTGTGTGTTTTACCGGCAGATTGCGGCAAGAGCTTTTTATGATCGTTTTTACAACTCACAAAAATAAGATTGAAAAACAAGAAACTCAATATATATTTTTTCATAAAGAAGAATTTTTTTTATAATATAACAAAAATTGTTCCTGTTAGTTAATGGTGACAAATAGACAGTATATCCGGCGGATTATGATTTATAAATTTTAAGTTTCATGCCGGGTTTTAATTTTGTATTACTTTTTAATTTGTTCCATTTTAATATTTCTGATAAACTTACCTTATAACGACGCGAGATATTCCACAGCGTATCACCCTCTTTCACCTTATAGGTAACTAACTTTCTGTTTTTTAATGTTTTATTTTTTTTGTGATGTTTTTTTGAATTTACATTTGCAGCTACCGGAAAACGCGTGTAAATTCTTAGACGCTGTCCTACTCTAAGCCTATTGGAACGCAAGCCGTTTAAACGTTTTATTTTGCGCACAGTAGTATGAAATTTACGGGCAATTCGTCCTAAATAATCACCCGGACGCACCCTGTAAACCACATAATTGTTGAGCTTATAAAATTTGGGCAAAGGTTTTTCTTTACGATTAAATTCTTTTTGAACCAACTCATAAATCAAGGGTTCATTATTAACAAACACGCCAACCAATTCCAAAGGTAGTTTTAAAGTATAATGTTTGTCTTCTACATAAGGAATGATATTGAGTTTGTATTGCGGATTTAAAAATTCCAATTCTTTCTCATCTATTTTTAACAACCGAGAAATTTGATTAAAAGTTATATTATGTTTTACCTGTATGGTATCGGTGGCTATATAATGAAAGTTTGGTTTGGTGGTTTCTATTCCAAATTCCTTGGCATATTCACCTAAAAACAAAGTGGCTTGAAACAAAGGCACATAACCGGCTGTTTCACGTGGTAAATATGCCCTGATGTTCCAGTAGTTTTTATGACCACCCGAACGTCTGATGGCTTTGGTAACATTGCCGGCGCCTGAATTGTAAGCGGCTAAAACCAAATCCCAGTCGTGAAAAACTTTATACAAATCTTGCATGTGTTTACAAGCAGCCTCTGTTTCTTGCATAGGATCAAAACGTTCATCGACATACGAATTGATTTCCAGTCCGTAAACTTTACCGGTCGAATACATAAATTGCCACAAACCTCCGGCTCCAGCCCGTGAAACGGCACGCGGATTGAGAGCAGATTCTACAATAGCCAAATATTTCATTTCCAACGGAATATTATATTTGGCTAATTTTTCTTCAAAAATGGGAAAATAATATTGGGCCATACCAAATAAGCGCCCCAAACTTTTTTTACGGTTTTTTAAAAAAGCTTTTATAGTTCTTATCAAAGCCGGATGATAGACAATATTCAATTGCGTTTTTTGATTTAACAACTGTAATTTGTGCTTGATATCCATTGTATCCAGCTTTATATCTGTTATATCCACATCATTTATCCGGTTTGATAAATCGTTAATGCTGTCAAACAATACGGGCTGGTATAATTCTTTAAACCATAGGCTGTCCATACGTTTAACCCCTGGTAAATCTTTTAAAACCACATTGTCAATATTCAGATTGATTGTATCGGCCTCATTCGTATTAACATTGGTAGAGCTTACCCCGACAACAGTTGCTTCAACCCTGACACTATCTGAAATAACTGCCGGTTGTTTAGATTTGATTACCTCTATGCCTTGCTGTGACAATTGTTCCAATGATAATGTATCATTCGTTTGTTGTGCGGTTTTAGGTTCTTGGGCTTTTAATAACAAAGCACTAATCAAAAAACTGTATAACAATATTTTTTTCATATAAATTTTATTCTGTTAATGCGGCTATACCGGGCAAAGTTTTACCTTCCAACATTTCCAATAAAGCGCCACCACCGGTTGATATATAACTGATTTTACCGGTTAATCCCAATTTTTTGACCGCCGCTACCGAATCGCCGCCGCCTACTAATGAATAAGCGCCTTTTTCGGAAGCCTTACCAATAGACAAACCTATATTTTCGGTGCCTTTGGCAAATTTGTCAAACTCAAAAACTCCGGCCGGGCCGTTCCAAATAATGGTTTTAGAATTTTGAATCACCCCGTCAATCAGTTTACGAGTATCAGGGCCAATATCCAATCCTTGCCAGCCATCGGGTATTTCATTGGCTTTAACCACTTTAGTTTGTGCATCGTTGCTAAAACGGTCTGCTATAACCAAATCGACCGGCAAAATTACGTTTACACCTTTTTCTTTGGCTTCTTTCAATATTTTTTTAGCCAAGTCTAATTTATCGTCTTCAACGATAGAATCACCTATTTTATTGCCCAAAGCTTTAAGAAAGGTATAAGCCATTCCGCCTACAATAATCAAATTGTCCACTTTATTGAGCAAATTTTCTATTACACCGATTTTACTCGACACTTTTGCACCACCGATAATGGCCGTAACGGGATGTTCACCTTTATCCAAAGCTTTTTGAATGGCGGTAACTTCCTTTTCTAAAAGTTTACCGGCGGCTTTGTGTTCCTTGTCAAAAAATTGGGCTATGACAGCCGTTGAGGCATGGGCTCTGTGAGCCGTGCCAAAAGCATCGTTAATATAATAATCGACACCTAAATCTGCCAAGGCTTTGGCAAATGAGGAATCGCCTTTCTTTTCTTCGGGATAAAAACGTAAATTTTCGAGCAATAAAATTTCTCCCGGTTTGAGTTGACCCACAGCGTTTTGAACTGCTTCTCCAATACAATCGGGGACAAATTTAACTTTGCGTCCCAATACTTTTTCCAACTCGGGAATAATATGTTTTAAGGAAAACTTTTCGTCTTTACCTTTGGGTCGTCCCAAATGCGACATTAATACAACACTACCGCCATCGTTTAATATTTTGTCGATCGTCGGTTTGGCCGCTACTATGCGGGTATTGTCCGTTACATTAAAGTCTGCATCTAAAGGCACGTTAAAATCCACTCTTATCAGAGCTTTTTTGTTTTTAAAGTTTATATCGTTTATGGTTTTCATATACTCGGTTTTGGGTTATTTCTTATATCAAAACAAATTTACGGCTATTTTTTGATTTCAAAAAACAAAGTCCGTCACTATTGTAACGGACTTGTATTAAAATATTGTTAAGTTTTGTGCTATTGATAAATAATAGCGCGGTTGTCTTCTATTTCGGCTTTTTCTTTTAAAGCTTTGACCACATCTTGATTGATACCTGTTTGACGTTCTTTTTTAAGTTTTTCAACATAAGGCAAATAATTTTTTATATCAGCCGCCTTATTGACTTTGATGGTTTCTATAACATAAACAGCTCTGTTACCGTCAATGGGTTTTGAAACTTCTTTGGGCTGTAAAACAAAAGCTTTAGCCACCACTTTAGGCTCACGTCCAAAACCGGGAATAACCGGATTTTTTAGGGTTACACCTTTGGCTACACCAATTTTGGCATTGGCATTTTTGCCCATTTCTTCCAAAGTATTACCTTTAAACTTCTCTTTGATAAGTTTAGCTTTTTTCTCTTTCAACAAAATAGGTTTTACTAATGGTGAAGCTTCTTCGGGACTCATTAATCCTTCCTCTTGCATACCGGTAACATAAACTATGACATGACCGTTTTCAATATCAAATTTGGAAACATCGCCTACCGCTCTGTCGCTTTTATATAACCAGCGAACAATTTCTCTATTACGGCCTAAACCGGGGAGGTTGTCTTCATAACGACCTATTTTCATTACCGGTTTGGCTTCATAGCCTTTTTCTTTGGCTAAGGCATTAAAATCTTTAGTGTTTAAAGCCTCATTGGCAAATTGTGCCGCTTTGGCAAAAGTTTCATTTTCAGTTTCGGTGCTAGGCTCAACTTTTCTAATAATTGAAACCAATTTAACAGCTTTTTCGGGTTTAGTTAAATCGTTGATTTTAATAATATGAAAACCAAATGGCGTTTCTACCAAACCTACTTGACCTTTTTTGCCGTTAAATACAAAGTCATTAAACTTGGGCACCATTTGTCCGTAGGTAAACCAACCCAAATCTCCGCCTTTGGTTTTGGTAGGGCCGTCTGATAATTTTTTGGCATAATCGGCAAATTTGGCAGGATTTCTTTTAACCACTCTTAAAATACTGTCTGCTTTCTTTTTAGCTTCTTCCTTACTTCTTGCAATAGAAGGATTAGCTCTCATAGCACCTTTGTAAGCAATAAGGATATGAGCGGCTTTGGCCGAATCGGGTATTTGTTTGGCATCAATTACCTTGCTCAAATATACATTGTCATTAAGCGTATAAGGACCAAACACATCGCCTGTATTAAGTTTAATCAAAGTATCTGCATATTCTTTAGGCAATTGATTTTTAAAGAAATAACGGGCTTGTTGTTTGACATCGGAATATTTATTGGCAAAAGCCTCGGCATCGGCAGTGTTTTTAAAGCCTTGTTCAATGCGTTTTTTATCATCGGCTTTGGCATCAAAAACTTCTTTGTCGTTAATCAAAGCTTTTAACTCTTCTTCTACTTTTTGTTTGTCTTTTGCCGAAGGTTTTAAAGGAATAAATACGTATTCCAAGCTACGATTTTCTTCGGTTTGATATTGGTCTTTATGCTTTTTGATGTAAGATAAAATATCGTCTTTGGTTACTTTGACCAGTGAATCGGGTATGGTGCTGTAAGGCACGGCTGCATATTTAAAATCTACGGCATCGTTTTCATAGTGATACAACCACTCTCCTTCTTTTAAAGTAGGATTGACAGCCGCTTTGACCAAATCCATATATATTTTTTCTTTTTCGGATTCTAACACGGAATTTTCAAAATTTTTCCATTGTTCGTATAACTCGGGATTAGAATTTTTGTTTTTATATATTTGGTCGATATAATCCGATAATGCATTTTCATCAAAAACACCTTGTTTATTGGTAAAAGCTTGTTTTATAGAAGGATTGTCCACTATCAATTGGCGCACTCTGTCTTGTCCGACTTTAATTCCCAATTTATCAAACTGATTATTTAACACCGCTTCTTTGATCACTTGATCCCAAACGGATTTCATCGCTTGCATATTGGAAATATTGCGGCTTTGTTTCTGCACCAAAGCAACCCTTTTTTGAAAATCGTTTCTTGATATTTTTTGTCCGTCCACCTCTGCAATGGTATTAACATTGCCTTTACCGATGGTTGATGAATTTTTAATCAAACCTTGAATGATAAAAGCAAATAATGCCAATGCAATAATCATAATTAATACGCTCGATCTCCTTTGAATTTGTCCTAATATTGCCATTTTTGTCTATAATTTATTTTTTATATTTTACATTAGTCTGCGAAAATACAAAGTATTATGAAAAAAAGAAAATTTTTACAGATTATTTTATTTTTGTAATGCAAATAGTTGATTTAAAAAAGATTGTTGAACCTTTAATTTTATCTATTTTTATACGAATCAGATATTAAAGCTATCAAGGTGTAAAGTTTATTAAATATTGACCATTGATTGTTATTTTATTTATTTGCTATAAAATTATTCCATAAACATAATATGCTTAAGACTAATAAACCAGCTCAACAAAATAATAGCCGCCTATAAAAACGGTTTTAAAATAAATTTTTTATTCTGCTTAAAAATTCCGATTTTTGAAGTTTGTAAAACAACCAAATTGAATGGCCAAAAAGAAGCAAACCAAAAAAAAGTCCAAGGCGCTATCCAAACAAAATTTTCAACTCAACGAACGGCAACGTTTGATTTTGGGTTTGACTTTAATTTTTGCGGCTTTGCTATTGTTTGTAGCTTTAATTTCATTTTTCTTTAATTGGAAATTTGACCAAAGCAACCTTGTTTTGACCACACAAGGGGAACCTGCCAAAAATTTTGCCGGAAAATTAGGCGCTATCTTAGGTAACACTCTGGCATACAAAGGATTTGGTGTTCTTTCTTTATTAGTTCCGTTCGGTATTTTATATTCGGGCTTGTTAATTATTGCCAAAAAACCATGGATCAATCATTTTAAGCGCTGGTTGTGGTTGTTTATATATATGTATACGGGGGCATTTCTTTTAGCGTTGGTTTTTCCGTCCAATTATCTTTGGAGCGGTTTGTTTGGTAAAGAAATAGCTTTTTTTAGCAAACAAATTTTGGGGCACGCCGGGAGTATTTTGCTTTTGTTATTGGTATTGTTAGTCATTATCAGTATCAAATTACAATGGGATGCCGACAAAATAGTCCGTTTTTTTACTTCTCTAAAAAAACCGCTTGATAAACAGAAAACTTCACAGAAAACCAATAACCCCGCAGAGGATGACGAACCTTTAATTCCGACTCAAGATGTTGGTATTATGACATTAGACGATGACTTGGTTATTAAAAATCCGGTCGAAGAAGAATCGATAGCCGATACAATTATCCCGGAAGAAACCAAAGAGCCTGCCAACAATCCTTCCGAAACAACTCAAATGAAAATATCTGTTGCCGGCGATGAAGAAATCATAGAAAAAGCCGCCCATTTGGTAGAACAGCAAGGCCCTTTTGATCCACGTTTAGAATTGGCCGATTACCGTTTTCCCACCTTTGATTTGCTCAAAGATTACGGCGCTACGGATATTACTTATAACGAAAAGGAACTCAAACGTAATAAAGACAAAATTGTCAAAACACTTTTGGATTTCAAAATTAAAATTTCTAAAATTGAAGTGGTGGTTGGCCCTTCGGTTACCTTATATGAAATTATACCGGAAGCCGGCGTGCGTATTTCCAAAATCAAAAATTTGGAAGATGATATCGCCCTGTCATTGGCTGCTTTAGGCATTCGTATTATTGCACCCATGCCCGGCAAAGGCACCATCGGTATTGAAGTGCCTAATAAGGTGCGAAAAATTGTGCCCATGCGTTCGGTTTTACAATCTAAACGTTTTCAAGAGGCTGATATGGAATTGCCCGTGGCCATGGGCAAAACCATTACCAATGAAACCTACACTTTTGACTTAACTAAAATGCCTCACCTGCTTGTTGCCGGTGCTACCGGACAGGGTAAATCGGTTGGTATCAATGCTATTTTATCCTCATTGTTATACAAAAAACATCCGGCCGAACTCAAATTTGTATTGGTAGATCCCAAAAAAGTGGAATTGACCTTATACAATAAAATCGAACGGCATTTTTTGGCCAAACTCCCCGATGAAGAAGAAGCTATCATCACCGATGTGACCAAAGTCGTTAAAACACTCAATTCGCTGACCAAAGAAATGGATGCCCGCTACGATTTGCTTAAAGATGCTATGGTCAGAAATATCAAAGAATATAATGAAAAATTTAAAAAGCGCCTGCTCAATCCTGAAAAAGGGCACCGTTTTTTACCCTATATTGTTTTAGTTATAGACGAATTTGCCGACCTGATGATGACTGCCGGCAAAGAAATAGAATTGCCCATAGCCCGTATTGCCCAACTGGCACGTGCCGTAGGGATACACCTGATTGTTGCCACCCAACGGCCTTCAGTCAATGTTATTACCGGTATGATTAAAGCCAATTTTCCGGCACGTATTGCTTTTGCGGTTACTTCCAAAATCGACTCCCGCACTATATTGGACAGCGGTGGCGCCGAACGTCTGATTGGTAAAGGTGATATGCTCATTTCTACAGGCAACGATTTGGTGCGACTGCAATGTGCATTTATAGACACACCGGAAGTTGAAAATGTAACCGAATTCATCGGATCACAACGTGGCTATGCCAGTGCATTTGCATTACCCGAAGTAGAAGACGAAACAAGTGGCACAAATTTTGATGATAGTATTGAAGATAGAGACGAATTGTTTAAAGAAGCGGCTTATATTATTGTTAATGCCCAACAAGGTTCGGCCTCGTTGTTACAACGAAAACTAAAATTGGGCTATAACCGTGCCGGTCGTATTATCGACCAATTGGAAGCGGCGGGTATTGTAGGCCCCTTTGAAGGTAGTAAAGCCCGTAAGGTATTGATACCGGATATTATTGCCTTGGACGAATTCTTTAACAACGGTTTATAATAAATAAAACAAAAACAAATTAAGAAACAAACAACATACCATGAAAAGATTATTATTTTTGATAGCTATAACCACAATGTTTACTACCAATATGACAGCCCAAAACGATCCGGCCGCCATAAAATTGTTAAATAAAGTAACCAACCGGTTAAACAGTTATAAAAACATATATGCAGAGTTTAAATATAGTTTAAACAACAAAAAAGCCGGTGTTAAACAACAAACCAAAGGCAAAATAAGCATAGAAGGCAATAAGTTTCATGCCAATTATATGGGAATTGATGACATTTTTGACGGACAAAAGCGGTATCAAATTATCCATGAAAATGAAGAAATAAATGTATCAAGTCATAAGGACGATGATGAATTTACCCCCAACAAAATTTTTAGTTTTTATAAAAAAGGTTATACCAAAAAAATGGATATCAAGCAAAAACTTAACGGTCGCTTGATTCAATACGTTAAATTAATCCCCAAAAACAGCCAATCACCAGAAAAATATATTTTATTGGGTATTGATACTCGCACCAACAATATCCATAATGCCATTATAGTAGAAAAAAACGGATCGGTTATCAATTTGGATATCACCCGTTTTCAAACCAATACGGTTATGCCCGAAAAATTATTCCGGTTTAACAAAAACAAATATCCCGACTATTATTTAAACGACTTAGATTAAATTGAAAATTGTCAATCGCTACATACTGACCAATTTTTTAAAAAAGTTTATACCGAGTTTTATCATCATCTATTTTATTTTTGTTTTACAAACATTTTGGTTGTATTTTGATGAGCTGGCCGGCAAAGGTTTGGGCGTTATTACTATTTTCAAATTTTTATTATACATTTCACCATTTGTGGTGCTCAATGCCATTCCGCTCTCTATTTTATTGGGCGGTATAATGAGTTTTGGCAGTATGGCTGAGAAATCGGAATTTACCGCTATGAAATCCATGGGTATCTCGCTCAAAAGTATGATGAAAGCCATGGCACCCATGATACTGATTTTAGCTGTCGGGGCATTTATTTTTGCCAACACCGCCCTACCCTACGGCAATTTTAAGTTTAGCAATTTACGTCGCAATATTAAAAAGAAAATGCCAAGTGTAGCCATTACCGAAGGTATTTTTAACGACTTTAAAATGGCAGGTATCAACATTCATGTCAAAAAAAAATACGGTGAAAACAATAACCGGCTAAAAGACGTCATTATTCATCAAAAAGTAAACGGTATTCCTGACAAAGTAATTATTGCCAAAACGGGTTTATTTAGAAGCGACCCCAACAATCAGTTGATACAATTAATATTATATGACGGTGCTTTTTATGAAGACCTGACTCGTCAACAGAAAAAGGTATCGGAACGTAAAAAGTTTCCGGCCATGAAAACCGCTTTTAAAGAGCATACTATCAATATTGATATATCTGAAATGAATAAAGTCAATATGGATGAAACCAGTGTTTCAGCGGCACATCACATGCTCAATGTTTTAGATTTGAAAAAAGAAATTGACACCTTAAATCAAAAAAGGTTGAAAACCAAAAAAGCTTTTACCGAAGAAATCATGCGGCGTAATTTGATAAAAAACACTTCTAAAACCGTATCTGTTAATAATTACAAAGATATATATCAAGTTATAAAAGATACCGGTTTGATAAATCAAAGTGTGATGAAAACCATCTATAGCCGTGCCGTTCAAAAAGCAGAAATACTTAAACAATTTACCAAAAGAAAAACCGATAATTTCTACCACCAAAAAATCAGAACCAACAAATATATACATGCCTTATCAGAAAAATTCACCTATCCTGTTATGGTTATTATCATGTTTTTGGTTGGTATTCCTTTGGGTGCCATAATCAAAAAAGGTGGTTTTGGGGTCTCTGTTGTTTTTGGGGTTATTATTTTTGTAACTTACTATATATTAAGCATGTTAGGAAAAAATGCCGCCGAAGAAGGCGGTATTCCGCCTTACCTCGGGGCGTGGCTTGCTATATTTGTTTTATTACCATTGGGCATCTACTTGAGTTATAAAGCCCATAATGACGGTGAGTTTGTTCAGGTATCCAATTGGATAGAAAAAATAAAGACCTTGGTTGGTTCCAAAAAAAAATAATTATTGTAGTTGTCTAAATTCCAAATCACTCATGTTTTTTAAATCACTCTCAAATTCTTTTAAATTTTCCATAAGCATCTGAGAAACATAAGTAAGTTGTTTCATTAGTTCATCTAATTCATTTTGTCTTTCTTTAAGCGCTCTGCTTTTTGAAACTAAAAGACCAGTTTTAAGTGGTTGTTTCTTGGTTTTAAATAGTTTCATATAAGTTTGATGTAACATTTCATGAGGCTCTTCAATGGCTTGATACGAATCCATTTCAGAAAAAATTTGTCCTTCACCATAATACCATTTTCCAAAAGAACAATCTGTCTCAACTAAGGGAGTTGCATCCTTGTCGACTTTTATTCCCATGTGCATGGCTTTAGCATAAGACATCCATCTCTTATGTCCTGCTTTGGCTTTTCGTATTTGTTCTATAGCTTCTGATTTTGTCATAACATTTTATTTTTTTAAAACACAAATATATAACTTTTGTTACTATTAAAAAAATAAATTTATGTAAGTTATTTGAGTATTAAGTGTTAAATATAATAATATCTAAATCTTTATAACAAATTTACAAAAAAATCTAATTATTTCAATGTTTTAAAAATAAAAGAGATTGTAAAATTATTGGATTAAAAACCGATAAATAATTATTTACTTAACATTCGCAGATAAAAAATATTTTAACACCCAATAACACAAAAATTACTAATACATTTAACTGACAATTAAATTGTTAATCTTTTAAGCTAAAAAAAGTGCAGATAACAAGAATAAGCCCATATATCATAACCAAATCAAATGGATATTAAGTGTATTACTCAATTTTTTTAAGGGTAACCATTTGAAATTAATATTGAAAGGTTTACCCACAAATAACGAATAATAACATATTTTATAATTTATTTATACATTATATATTATTACAAACTATTCAATGTTTGCCGACGTCTTATTTTACCGTTACCGGCACGCAAAAAACGGTCTATTTCAATAATCTTTTTAGGACGTTCAAACTTGTTTAAAACCTTGTCAAAGGCTTTTTGTAACAAAAAT
>JAMOMQ010000066.1 GCA_027066995.1 Flavobacteriales bacterium | reverse complement strand
AAGCCAAGGTAACCATAACTTCCGCGTCAAAATTATCAATATCTTTCATCATTTTATAAGCCAGCCAACCCAGTAACAAGCCTAGGGCCACGCCGCCTAAAACTTCGATGCCAAAGAGTTTTAACACTTCGGTTATTTCAAAGGAATCCATGCCTTTTCGGGCGATTTTAAAGATGGTTAAAAAGATGACGACACCCACACCGTCGTTAAATAATGATTCGCCGACAATTACAGTTTCCACTTTTTTGTCTATTCCTATTTTTTTTAGAATGCCCAAAACGGCAATAGGGTCGGTAGGGGAAATAAGAGCGCCAAAAAGCAATGTGTAAATAAAATCAACTTTGTGTCCTAATAAGTATAGAGCTAAATATATGAGTCCGCCAACTAAAAAAGTGGAAATCAGGGTGCCGATAAAAGCAAATCCCAAAACCGGTCGCCGTTGTATTTTGAGTTGTTCAAAATTGGTATGCATAGCACCTGCAAACAGCATAAAACTCAACATCATATCAAGCAGAACCACCGAAAAATCTATTTGGCTGATGAGTTGCCGTTGTTGATCAAACAAAACAGGATTGACATAACTTGACACAATGGTAATAAGGGTAAAAATAATGGCAATCAGCATTAAGCCTATGGTTGTGGGCAGTTTTAAATATTTTTCGTTGATATAGCCGAAAACCGCCGATAGCATAACCAATATGGATGCAATTTCAAAATAGTTCATAGTCTCTGTTTTATCAATGTTTGTTATGTTGAAATTTTAATAGAAATCATAATAAATCACCACGTAATCGTCTATAATGCTTACGTGCATCGACAAACCAAAAACTAGCCGGATACTCGAGTATAATTTTTTTAAACAAGGCTTTGGCTTTTTCTGTTTGTCCCAGTGTTTCGTAGATTATACCCATACGAAATATGGCGTCATCTTTAAGCAAATCTTCGGTTTGGCTGTCCAATATGGCTTGATAGTTTTTTAGGGCATCGTCATATTGATGTATTTGTTCGTATAGTTGCGCTTGTAGCATTAGGCCGTCATCATAGACCAATTGGCCTTTATAATTTTGTTTCAGGCTGTCGAGAATTTTAATGGCACCCGGGCGGTTTTTTCTATAGATTTCAAATTTGGCTTTGGCCAAAGTTTTCAGCCCGGCTTGTATGGTATCACCTTCTTCTTTGTTGTTTATGATAAGCAAATCAAGATCTATGGCATCATTGGCAATTAAATCGTCCGCTACGGATTTAATGACTTTGAGTTGGGCATGTGCCCAATCGATATCGCCTTGAAAAAAGGAGGCTCTTGCCAAATCATAAGTAGCTTTGTGTCCGGTAGGATTATTTGGAAAGTCTAATTGCACTTGGGTATAAAGCACCAAAGCTTGATTAAATTTTTGATTGTGCAGTAAGATGTCCGCTTTTTTTATTAAAATGTTTGCCATTTGTTTTTTTGGTAATGTTTGCTGTTGAAGGCTGTCTAAAACATTTAAAGCTTCGGTGGTTTTGTTTTGATGAAAAGCTAAAAAACCGGCGTAGGCAATTTGTAATTGCAAATGGTTACGAGTTGACCATTTTTCATGCAAATAGCGGTTAAATTGTTCTGCAATTTGTTGTTTGCTTTGGTTATCCAAAATTTGTTGCATATCCAAATCCAATAAAGCCAATTTGCTCAATTCGCCATATATGCCGCTATTGTTTTGATTGATGATAAATTGGTAAATACTTTTGGCGGTTCGGTCTTTTTTATTGACAAGAGCCGTATGTGCCAAATGGTAAATTTCTGACAGGTCAGCTTCGTTTTTTCTATACAAACTTTTGAGTTGCAAAAACGCTTTTTTATAGTCTTTTTGTTGGATGTAGAGCCATTGTAACAAGCGATACCATTTAGTGTCTCCGGTGGTTTTTATCTTTTCGATTAATTGTTTTTTTAAAATAATATTGGCTTTGTTTTCAGGATCTTGAGTGATGTATTTGCTTAAATAATATTTTATTTGATTGGTATAGCGGTCATCTTTATCAATTAGTTTTAAAAAATTTTGCATCATTAAATCTTGCCGGTTTTGTTCGGCATAAATAAGTGCTATTTTAAGATATAAGTTGGTGTTATTACTATTTTTTAAGGCGGTTTGATAGGTCTTTAAAGCATAATTTAACAGATATAACTGTGTAAAAGATTCGCCCACAGCATAAGCTTTATATGCTTGTTTTTTTACAATTTTCAAAGCTTTTTGATAATATTTTTCAGATTTTATACTGTCCTTTTGCAGTTGGTAATTGTAACCCAAATAAACCAAAAATTGAGGATTTTGTTTTAAGTTTTGTTTGCGTAGAAGGTTTTCTGCCGTTTTAAATTTGGATTGTGATTGATAAATCTTTATTAGATTAAACAGATAAGATTTATTATATGGAAATTTGTCTACCAACAATTGGTATTCATAAGCTGCTTTATCCAAATCACCTTGTTCAAAATAATGTTTGGCCATTTCGGGATTTTGTCCCCGGACTCTTTGCAAACTCCATAAACTTATGTAAAATATTAAAATAATATGTAATTTGAGGCGCATTGGACTGAAATTGGATTTGATGTCTTTATTTGGCATTTGACAAATTTACATAAAAAAGCCGTTACCCAAAAGCAACGGCTTGTTTGTAAAAGGTTTTTTGGATTTATCTAATCCTGTCTACAGATTTTACAAGTCTTTCATCCCGCTTGATATACTTATTGGCGATAAGTAAAAAAACGATAGAAATGACCGGAACTAATAACTTAATATCCTTCTCAGAAAATTGCTTTTCTCCGGATAAGAATCCGACTTGGTATATAGATAAACCCAAAAGAACGACTAGTGCAAAGATAGCTAAATAATTTAATTTGATTTGTAATTTTCGATTTTTATACAAAAAAATATTGCTTAAAATCAAGATTGAAATCAATCCGCCTATTACCGTATATTTGTAGCAATTGGGGACAATCAATCCCAAATAGCCCATATAAGCATAAAAGGCAGTCAATATAAAAGCCGTAAACATATAAACCGATTGTATTCGTTGTAACATTTTGCTTAATTTTTGACAAAAATAATATAAAATTGCCATTGAATAAAAAAAAATTGTTATTATTGCACTATAATTACTTATCTGCAAGACCTCAAAAGTCTTTAATTTGTAAATAATAGAAATCTTTTCTTTTTTTACATATTAATAAATCATTTAAAACAAACAACAAACAAAATTATTAATCACATATGTTTGATATTGAATCGTTAAAACAACTTAAATTAGTGGCGTTGCAAGAAATCGCCAAAACTATTGGTATTAAAAAATATTACCATTTAAAAAAAATTGAATTAATATATAAAATTTTGGATTTTCAGGCTGATCATCCGCAAGAGGTAAAAGAAAAAGCCAAACTTTTAAATTTAGAAGAGAAAAAAGAAGAATTGGTGGTTAAAAAGAGAGGCCGTCCCAAAAAAAATAAATCTCAAGATTCCGGTGGAACCGATCGCTCAAAAGATAAATCAGGCACGGATGTTTCAAAAGTAAATCAAACATCGGGAGTTGAAAATATCAACAAAGAGCAAAATGCACAACAACGCAAACGTCGTCCCAGAAAACGTAAAAACACCGGTCAGCAAGAATCTGAAGTTGGTCAAAATCAGACTGAAACCGTAGTGGAAACAACAAACGGTAAAGATCAAAGTCGTAATCGTCAGTATGATCGTAATCAAAAATCGCAACAATCGTTAAAAAAACAGTTGTCTAAAGATGTGACGGCCGCCACACAAGACGATGTTAAAAAAACACAACAGGAGGAAAAACAACAATCTCAACAGCAGCATAAACAGGCGCAGCAAAAACAGTCTAAACAAAATAATCAACATAAAAATCAAAAGTCTAAAAACAAGCGTGATGAGTTTGAGTTTGACGGTATCATAGAGGCTGAAGGTGTATTGGAAATTTTGCAAGACGGTTATGGCTTTTTACGTTCGTCGGATTTTAACTATTTAAGTTCCCCTGATGATGTGTATGTGTCACCGTCACAAATCAGATTATTCGGTTTAAAAACCGGTGATACGGTGCAAGGAGTCGTAAGACCGCCCAAAGAAGGTGAAAAATATTACCCATTGATTAAGGTGACTAAAATTAACAATTTGGATCCCGAAATTGTTCGTGACCGTGTTGCTTTTGAGCATTTAACCCCCTTATTTCCTAATGAAAAACTCAATATTGCCGGTCGTCGCAGCACTTTATCAACACGTATAGTCGATTTGTTTGCGCCAATAGGCAAAGGACAGCGCGCTATGATAGTGTCTCAGCCCAAAACCGGTAAAACCATTTTGTTAAAAGACTTGGCCAATGCCATTGCTGCCAATCATCCCGAGGTATATCAAATTGTATTATTGATAGATGAACGTCCGGAAGAGGTAACCGATATGAAACAAAGTGTTACCGGTGAAGTTATTGCTTCTACTTTTGACGAATCTGCCGATAAGCATGTCAAAGTGGCCAATATTGTTATTGAAAAGGCCAAACGTATGGTCGAAAGCGGTCTGGATGTGGTTATTTTATTAGATTCAATCACACGATTGGCACGAGCTTACAATACGGTGCAACCTATGTCCGGCCGTGTGTTATCCGGTGGTGTTGATTCCAATGCCTTGCACAAACCGAAACGATTTTTCGGGGCCGCCCGTAATATCAAAGAAGGTGGCTCATTGACCATTATAGCTACGGCATTGATTGATACAGGTTCTAAAATGGATGAGGTTATTTTTGAAGAATTTAAAGGTACCGGTAATATGGAATTACAGTTAGACCGCAATTTGGCTAACCGCCGTATTTACCCTGCTATTGATATTAAAAATTCCAGCACCCGTCGCGACGATTTGTTACATGATGACCGTACGGTGCAACGTATGTGGTTGCTCAGACGTTATTTGGCGGATATGAACCCTATAGAAGCTATGCAATTTGTTAAAGACCGCATAGAAGAAACCCGTACTAATGAAGAGTTTTTACTCTCTATGAATGAATAAATAAAATATATACTAAAAAAGGGAAGCCAAGCGGCTTCCCTTTTTTAGTATATATTTATGAGACTTAAGCGTCTTTGTTGTCTGTGCTTTTGTCTATATCTTTTTCTAAATTATCAATCTCTTCTTTGCCGGTATCTGCAACTTCTTCGGTTTTATCGGTTGCCTCTTTTATTTTGTCTGTAACCTTATCGGCTACTTCCGAAACTTTGTTACCGGCTTTATCAACGACTTCACCGGCTTTTTCCCTGAGGTCCTTTGTTTCTTCCATCAATTCACTACCGGCTTTTTTAGCTGTTTCTTTAATATCGGAAACTACTTCGGTTGTTTTTTCGCTGACTTTATCAATCACTTCACCGGCTTTTTCTCTGATGTCTTTGGTTTCTTCCATCAATTCATTACCGGCTTTTTTCAAGCCTTCGGTTACATCTTCGGTTACTTCTTTGGCTTTTTCGGTTACATCTTCCAATACATCAGATGCTTTTTCTCTAAATTCTTTGGTTTCTTCTTTAAGTTCTTCAGAAATTTTATCAAATTTTTCTTCGGCAACTTTGGCTGTTTTTTCTACCAATTCGTTGGCATCTTCGGCTAATTCTTCCGCTTTGACTTTGGCTTGGCCAAACATTTTTTTTATCGAATCAAATAGTCCCATAATTGTAATTTTAAATTGTGTTAAATTGTTTTTACAAATTTACGTTTTTTTATGAAAAGTTTTAGCACTTTTGTAACAATAAGTTCAATAGGATTGTTTTTTTGTTTTGTTTTTGCTTATTTTAATTCTTTTAACCGGTTTTACTTTCCAATTTTTACCCACCCATAAACCTACAATTTCATTCACATTAAAGCCCCATTTTTTGATGCGTTTCATCGATTTTTTAAGTTGTTTGAGTTGTTTGGCTTTGAGTTCCGGATTGCCGGCACAGTCGTAATGTGCCACCACAAAAATATATTTGGAGTGGTGTTTGTTTACCGAGATATCCAACCGGTATTTGATGGCATCAACCAATACCTTGTTTTTGTTTTCGGCTATAATTTTTATAGGCCCCGCTTCGGTAATCATATCCGGATAATCTATATCATAATTGTCAATAATCCAAGATAAAACCGGCAATTGTGTGCGGCCATCCATACAGTTGATGACACTGGCAAATTTGTCTATGTCTAAGTATTTCATAAATATTAATTTTTTAAAGGAACAAACAAATTTAATATTTTATTTTTTATTGTAAATTGTCACTGTAAAATTATCCCAAATGAAGAAAAAAGTATCTATTGTTATTATTGTGATTGTTTTGGCGGTTGTTGCTCGTTTTATATATCATTCTATGACACAATCCCGTGCAATGCGTTCTATAATAAGTGTTTTACCTGAAGATGCCGTTTATATATTAAAAACCGGTAAACTGACCGATACATGGCAAGAGGTTTCGGGCACCAATATTTGGCAGCACTTTATTAAAACCAATGGCTTTGAGTATTTGCAATCGGTTGATACGCTGCTTGATAAGACATTGTTGCAAAGTAAGACTTCCAAATATATTTTTGACAACCGGCCTACTGCTATGGCTGCTTATGTTACGAGCTCAACCGATTATGATTTTATATATACGGTGGATTTGCAAAAAACAGCCTATATCAAACAATTTTTAGATCGCTTATTAAAATTGGGCGGCCGGTATAAAGTGCTTAAACTCACCTATAACCAAACCCCTCTCTATAAGTTGATTGATAAAAAAGACCCTGATAATATTTTATTTATAACGGCTTTGGACAATGTTTTGATTGCATCGTTTTCATACAAACTCATTAAAAAAACTTTAAAAGAAAAAGATCGAATACATTGGTTGATGCAACCGGCTTTTAAAGAAATAAGCAGTTCGTTGAACCATGGATTAATGCAATGGTATTTTAATTACAAACAATTACCGGCTTTTGTCAATATTTATTTTAAAGACAGTGGTGTTGAAAATATCTCTAAACAATTGGTTTTATCGGGATTTGATATAGAACACGATGCTGAACGCATTTTAATGAATGGTATGACAATTACCGATTCTATCCCTTCTTATATGAATGCTTTGCTCGATATAAAACCGGGCAAATTAACATCTTATCAAATTGTTTCAAGTCAAACGGCTATGTTAACCAGTATTGGTTTTAAAGATTTCGATTTGTTTTATCAAAGCCTGCTCAATAGCTATGCTGCCAATGATAAGTCACAAAAAACGGCTTACCGTCAAGCCTTAAAAAAAATGGAAAAGTATTTCAAAATAGATTTGCAAACCGATTTGTTCGACTGGATTGGGCAAGAAATTGCTTTGGTTAAAATCCGTTCGGATAAATTACAACGGCCTGCTGATATATTGATGATAATACAATCCAAAGATATCGGTGATGCCCGTAAGGGGTTACATCATATTTCGGAACAAATACGCAAACGCTCGCCATTTAAATTTAAAGAACGCAATTATAAAAACTTTAAAATACATTATTTACATCAAAAAGGTTTTTTTAAAACGGTATTGGGCGATTTGGTTAAAAAAATAGACAAACCTTATTATACTTTTATTGAAAATTTTGTGGTTTTTAGCAATTCCGAAAAAGTGCTCAAACATTTTATAGATGATTATATCACCGGCAACACCCTCTCTCATGATAAAGTTTTTATGGATTTTAGAGACGAATTTCAAAATAAATCCAATTGGTTTACCTATATTCAAATGCCTAAATTATATGATATTATCAAGCAGGCGTTGACACCTGAAGGACGAAAAAGTTTGAACGAAAAACAAGATTTGATATTGAGTTTTAGTCGTATAGGTCTGCAAATGACAGCCAAAGATGATCATTTTAATACCATATTGGTTATAGATCATGATGAGGAAGCCCTCAAAAAGGAACAGGCAGAGCAAAAGGCGCGACAAATTGACCGGAGTGTGCATAACGTGTTTTTTGAAGATTTACAATTTAAAACAACCCTATCTGATAGTTTACAAGTAGCTGATGGTCCTTACAAAATTTATTATCCGGATGGTCAATCTGTCAAAGCCGAAGGAATTGTCAAAAACAGCTTGCCACAAGGTATTTGGCGTAGTTATTACAAGTCGGGCTATTTGCAAAGTGTGGTCAATTATGATGAGGGTGAAGTAACCGGCGATTTGTTTTATTATTTTGATAAAGCCGGAAAAAAGTTAATGGTCGAAACCCACTATGACCATGATATGTTAGAAGGTGATTATTTGGAATATTGGCCCAATGGCGCCATAAAAGCCAAGTTGCACTATAAAAACGGAAAACTACATGGTGAAGCCATTTACTATTATCCCACAGGCCAAGTTAAAACCAAAGGCAAATACCGAAAAGGTAAAAGAAAAGGCAAGTGGCGGTTTTTTGATACCAAAGGCAATGTGACACATACCAAAAGGTATTCGGGATTTTTGTTTTGATTAAAGTTTATTTAAAAAATATAAAAAGTTATAAAAAAACATTATATTTGTTTCGATGAATTTATTTTATTATTTACTTTTCTTTTGGTTTTTTTCCTTTTTATCCTTTGGACAAAAACAAAAGGAGTCGGTTCTTGAGTTGCGTGCTCTTACATTAACTAATGCCAATGCAGTTATTTTAAATGATGAAACAGATATCAATCTGATTAGTCAAACTCATTTGGAAGAGAGAAGGGTAACTAAAACCTTGATTTTAAACTCAAAAGCTGATAAATTGGCTAATCCGGTGATATATTATGATAATCATACTAAAATTATCCGGTTAATCGTTAAGTATTTTTCACTAGACGGTCGTTTGTTAAAAAAGATTGTGCGGTCGGATTTTCGAGATTTGGCAGCTAGTGGGAACAGTACTTTGTATTCAGACAATCGGGTTCTTTATTATGATTATACACCTACAGTTTATCCGTTTATTGTAAAGTTGGAATATCATATAAGAAGTGGAAACACAGCTTTTATAACGCCATGGTTTCCATATCCTGATTACAATGTGGCTGTTCAAAAGAGTGTTTACAGTTTTACCTATCCCACCGGTTTTAAATTATATACTTTGGAAAAACGATTAAAACCTTATAATATTATTGTTGAAAAAAATCAAAGTCAAATAAGTTATATAGCTAATAATTTAGCTCCTCTGGTCAAGGAGCCCTATAGTCCGGCATTTGAAGATTTGGGGCCTTATGTTAGGTTAGCGGTTAATAAATTTCAATTGGCCGGAGTAAAAGGCACTGCCAATTCTTGGAAAGATTTTGGGATATGGATGTATCAAAAACTGTTAAGAGGTCGTGCTCAATTACCCCAAGCTACTGTTGATAAGGTTAGAAATTTGGTTAAAAACACTTTAAATCCGGCAGAAAGGGCTAAAATTATTTATGAATATGTTCAAAACAAAACCAGATACATCAACGTTGCCATTGGAATAGGTGGATGGCAACCTATGCCGGCCAGTGAAGTTGATCAACTGGGTTATGGCGATTGTAAAGCCTTAACCAATTATACCAAAGCCTTGTTAGATGCTGTTCATGTAGATTCATATTATACTATTGCTTATGCTGGTGACCATGCCAAAGATATTAATAATGATTTGATAGGCATTCAAGGCAATCATGTTTTATTATGTATTCCTCAAAAAAATGACTCTATTTGGTTGGAATGCACCAGTCAAAAACTGCCCTTTAATTTTGTCGATAGTTTTACAGATAACAGGCAAGTATTGACTATTACACCTCAAGGCGGTAAATTGGTCAAAACAAAAGTTTTAAAGCCGGTGGATAATTACCAGTTAATCAAGGCTGATTATCAGATTTTGGATAATGGAGACCTCAATGCCAGTATTAATATTAAATCATACGGGGATCAATATATTATGCATTTGCAGCATTTTGATGGCAAAACTATTAAGGAATTAGAAAATGAATTTTCAGATTTTTTTAACGAATTGAAAAATGTGGAATTTATCCATTTAGATACAAAAAACAACAAACAACAAAAATTTTTTAAAGAGTCAATCCGTTTAAAATCCAAAGAATTTGCTCATAAATTTTCGGATACGGCTTTGATTTTCACTCCCAATGCTTTTAATAGAAGTGCCTATGTGCCACCGCGTATAAGTGAAAAAAAATACCCTTTTGTTATCAACCGAGGATATAAAGACGAAGATGTTTATACTATAAATATACCTGCTAATTATACCTTTATAGATTTACCGGAGAGTGTAGATTTACAAACGGATTTTGGTAGTTATCATTTATCTTATCGTAAAATCACTCCTAATAAAATTAAATACCACAGAATTTTTATTTTAAAACAGGGGTTTTTCCCAAAAGCATCATATACAAAATATCGTAAATTTAGAAAGAAAATTAAAAAGTTAGATAAACAAAAATTATTAATCAACAAAAAAACATTTAAATGATTTTATTATGAAAACAAATTTATTTCTCTTCTTTTTTATTGTAACTATCTTTTTTTCCAGCGCTCAAAAATATAAATTCGGTAAAGTATCCAAAACCGAACTCAGAGAAAAAAAATGTCCGATAGACACAACTGCCAATGCTTGTATTCTTTATAAAGGAAGAAAAACTTTTTTTGAGTTTGATAAAGACAAAGGTTTTATAATTAAAGAAGAACATTTTGTAAGATTAAAAATATATACTAAAGAAGGTTTTGAATATGCTACAGAAGAGATACCAACTTATCACACGTCTTTTAAAAGAGAACAAGTAACTTATATAAAAGGTTATACATATAATTTGGTAAACGGTAAAATCATTAAAACAAAACTCAGTAAAAAAAATATTTATAAAGAAAAAACTACTGACAACATTACTACGGTTAAATTTACAATGCCTAATTTAAAACCGGGCTCAGTGGTTGAATGGAAATATACATTTTATTCACCTTTTATTACAGAGTTAAATGATGTTGTTTTGCAATACGACATACCGGCAAAAAAAATACATGCCAGCATTTATATCCCCGAATTTTTTAAATATCGTCCATACCAAAAGGGATTCTTGCCTATAAATGTTCAAAAATCTATAAGCTCAAATTCTATAAATGTAGTGCAAAAAAGTAGGGATGGTACCATGTTAAAAGAAACAAATTTTTATTATGGTAGTCTTGATTATGTTGATAATGTGCAAGATATAGATATGAACAATGTGCCGGCTTTAAGAGATGAACCTTATGCAGGTAACATAAATAATTATAGATCTGCTTTATTGTATGAATTAGTCTCATATAAATTTCCAAACACTATTAGAAACGATTTTGCAGTATCATGGGAAGATGTAGTAAATGAGACTTACAGTTCATTTAAATTTGGTGAACAACTAAAAAAGCGGAAATATTTCAAAAAAGATATTGAGACTTTAAAAAATATATCCGATCCAAGTCAAAAATTAGTAGCGGTTTTTGAGTTTGCCAAACAAAAAATCAAATGGAATAAGAAAAAAGATTATTTAGTAGACAAAGGGGTCGTCAGAGCTTATAAAGATGGCGTAGGTAATGTAGCAGAGGTCAATTTGAATTTGATTAATCTGTTGAACGCGGCCGGGTTAGAAGCTTATCCTGTATTGGTTAGTACTGTAAAACATGGTATTCCGTTGTTTGCAACTCGAACTGGTTTTAATTATGTCATTGCTGCAGTCAATTTAAACGGTAAACGATATTTACTTGATGCCACCGACCCTCTGGCACAACCAAACTTATTGCCCGAAAGAGCTTTAAATTTTCAAGGTCGTTTGATTTATAAGGATGGCCGTTCTGAAATAATACCGCTGTTCTCAAATAATTTTAGTTCTAAAATAACCAAAATAAATTATACTATTAAAGATGATGAAATAACCGGTTTTGCAAGAAGTTTAATGGATAATTACTACGCGTATTTTTATAGAAAAGCTTTAAAAGGCCAAACCAGTGAAGAAAATCTGAAAAAATCATTGCAAAACAAATATGAAAATATTGATTTGATTGTTACAAGAGTTAAAAACATTGACAATCTTTATAAAAAAATTAAAGAAACCGTTAAATTTGAAACGGATGAATATCTAGAGGAAATATCAGGAAAAATATTTGTTAGTCCTCTTTTAGAATGGAATTTTGATGAAAACAACCCTTTTAAAAGCAAAGAGCGAAAATTTCCTGTATTTTTTAATTATCCGCGTATACAGGCTTTGGAAATTACTTTTACAGTGCCTGATGACTACGAAGTGATCAGTTTACCAAAAGCCAATCAATATTCTTTTGGCAATAATGAAGGTAGTTATAATTATTCTATAGAGCAAAAAGGTAATAATATTGTAATTAAAACGACATATATTATTAATACACCTATTGTGGCTCCAAGTAGCTATCAAGCTTTGAGAGATTTTATAGACAAAATTTTAAAAAAGCAACAGGAAAAAATAGTTCTAAAGAAGAAATCTTAACCAAATATAATTTCACTTTTACTGTCAAAAAAAGAGGCTGTATTTTTAACAGCCTCTCTTATAATTTGTCGAATTGGGATTATTTCAAGATAATTTTTTTATACAATTCTTTACCTCCGGACTTTACATGCAAGATATATATGCCGGAAGCCAAACTGCCGGTATAAATATGGTTTTGATCGGGCTTTAAAGTAACTTCTTTAACTTTTTGACCGGTTAAATTAAACAAATTGACATGTGCTACATATTTACTGTCAATAATAATAGTATGACGGTGTGCCGTGGAAATAACAATGTCACTTTTGTTAAAAGTATTAATAGCACCCGCACCGGGATCGTAGCGGTAGGTAAAGTTGGTGACACCTATGATTGAATTATCATTGGCATTATAAATAGTCAATTTCAATTCATAATCTTTAGGGTAGTTGGTAAAATTACCATTTTCAGTATGTGTAAAATCAATCCAATCACTGGCGGTAGATTCCCCGGGTTGTAAATATTGATTATTATTAGCATTACTATCATAAGTTTGTCCGTTATCCATTCTAAAATAGCAATTGCCACCACCATGAAAACCAAAACAAAAGCTCATTTCGCTGCCGTCGGTATTTATAATGTTCAATACTTCAAGCGTTGCTTTAAAAGGCACCGAAGAGTTGTTGGTAATTATTAAGTTAGTTGTAAAATGATTGTTACTCACTGTGATTACATCACCATCATTGAGGTTATTACCGGTATCTTCATTTAAAATAGTATAGGATTGTTGCGCATTTAATGCCGTACCCACCAAAAAAACAAAAAATAATAAAAGTTTTTTCATATGTTATGAATTTAATTACCAAAGATACAAATATTTTTTTAAATAAAAAG
>JAMOMQ010000065.1 GCA_027066995.1 Flavobacteriales bacterium | reverse complement strand
ACTTTTGCACCGATTGTTTACCTAATCAAATACAGCGGTAATGTAGAAAACGCCATTGCCATAAACAACGATGTGCCGCAAGGATTGTCATCGGCCATCTTTACGCAAGATATGCAAGAAGCCGAAAAATTCTACTCGGCTATGGGTAGCGACTGTGGTATAGCCAATGTCAATGCCGGAACTTCGGGTGCCGAAATAGGTGGTGCCTTCGGTGGTGAAAAAGATACAGGTGGCGGTCGCGAATCGGGTTCCGATGCGTGGAAAGCTTATATGCGCCGTCAAACAACAACGGTCAATTTCAGCTCCGATTTACCCTTGGCACAAGGTATTAAATTCGATTTGGATTAACCGAAATCAACTCAATTTAAATTGTAAGACATCTGTTTTTTTGGCAGATGTCTTTTTTATTGCGCTTATTCACGGGTTCAAATAAGGTTTTCAACTTCAATTTTTGTGTATTCAATTAACAGTTGCCGCTTTTCTTGGTTTTAGCCTTAACGGGATATTAAATTTGGGGGCTATTAAACATGATATTATGAATAAATATTTCAAACAAAATTTAATGTTGTTGTTGATGTTTATAAGTTTTTATGTAAGCGGACAAACAACAACAGGCGTAACTGCCGGAGGAGAAATTGCCGGTTCCGACGGTTCGGTGAGTTACTCTGTGGGACAAGTTTTTTATTTACTTATTAATGATACAGATGCCAATTCGGTAACTGCCGGAGTGCAGCAAGCTTTTGAAATATCGGAAGTTTCGGCACTAACCGATAATATTCTGATGACGGTATCGGTTTATCCCAATCCGAGCAGGCATCTTTTAAATGTAAATTTTGGCGATGAACAAACCCGTAATCTGCAACTTCAACTTTTTGACAGTTACGGAAAATTGCTCCGGCAAAAACAAGAAGTATCCAAAATCACGACAATAGATATGCGTGTTTATGCTCGTGGCGTTTATTTCTTGCGTATAGTGAAAAACAATCAAGTGTTGAAAACCTTTAAAATAATCAAATATTAATACTAAAAAAACATGGTCATGAAAAAAATCTTATACATTATATTATTTATTATTCATACTTCCATTTGGGCACAAACACCGCAAACCATGTCGTATCAGGCAGTTGTGAGAGATGCAAACGGAAATTTGCAAGTAAACAGTCCCATCGGATTGGAAATAGACATTCATCAATCAACTCCAAACGGAACCGTTGTTTATACCGAAACACAAAGTGTTACCACCAATGAAAACGGATTGTTTACCACACAAATAGGTGGTCAAGCCGGTTTTGATACGATAGATTGGTCAGCCGGACCTTATTTTTTGGAAACCAAAATCGATTTGCAAGGGGGCACTGATTATACCATCACAGGCACCGCGCAGTTGCTTTCGGTTCCTTATGCCTTACATGCCCAAACCGCCGAAAGCATAACGGGGGGCATCAATGAAACCGATCCGGTATTTAACGCATGGGACAAAAGTTCGGGTATAAATATCAACGAAAGTCAAATCACCGATTTACATCACTTTACCAATGCCGATGAAACCGATCCTGTTTTTGCGGCTTGGGATAAAAATTATTCGGATTTAATCAACAAACCGCAAATCATAGACAGTATAACAGCGGTTATTGATACGACAACCCAATTTGTCAGAAAAGATACGCAATGGATACAAAACGGTAGTGATTTGTATTATGAAAACGGTTCAATAGGTATTGGCACCGCCGCCCCGCAAGGCAAATTGCATATTTCGGGTGTGGACAATACCCATAGGCTTTTTGTTGAAGGCAGCGGTGTAACGGCAAATTTATGGAACACTACCGGTTCGTTTAATATTTCTACCGAAACATCGCACGATATTAGATTTTTTCCCGGGACCAATCAAAAAAGTTTGACTTTAAAAACGGACGGAAAAATTGGTGTAGGCACCGTTAATCCCGCAGGTGTATTAGATGTGGTGGGTAGCAACGGAGCTCGTATTATCTTGGGAGAACAATACTTAAATGTATATGGCGGAAGCAATGCTTGGGACGGCTATACCGCTACTTTTAGAACTGCAACAGGAAGCGACCCGAATGGCAAATGGGTAGGAATTGGGGCTACCGACACTTACGGTTGGCTTACTTTTGGTGGTAGTGGTGGTCCGGGAACCCGTGATTTGGTTTTGAGTAACGGCAATATCGGAATTGGTAATGTAAGCCCTAATGCCAAATTGGAAATCAATGCGGACGGCAATCGCGTAGGTTTAATCGTAAAGACCAATACGTCAAACACAAACCATATTCAAGAATGGAAAAACGGAAATAATATAACCTTAAATTACGTTCCCCAAGATGGCGGAATTGTTTTTGAAAACTTAAACACGCCGGGCAAAGCCATAAAATTTATGGCAGATCAAACAGTGGGAGTAACCGGTGCTTACGGAACATTTCAACCTGTAAGTAATAATACTTCGGGCGGATTGATCGTTTTGCCCAAGGGAAACGGCAATTCCGGTAATCTTTTTATATTCGGAACCGATATGCTTGCCGATGCTTCAAACGGCAGACAGCTGGCTTTGGTTGCCAATAATGACAAATTTTATATTTGGCCCAGAAATTACGGCACACAAACCGCCAAGCCTTTCTATATTTACAAACCCGGAAATCTTCAAGATGCCGCTATTAGTATCGGAGTAAACGGAAATGTAGGGGTAAATACCGCAACCCCCGAAGCCCCGTTGCACATAAAAGACTTTATGAAGTTGGAACCCAGAGATACGCCGCCGGCTTCACCCGCCAAGGGAACTATTTATTATGACAGCAACGACGATAAAATAAAAGTTTATACCGGAAGTGCTTGGGAAGCCTTAAATTAATTTTAAATTATGACAGATTGTCAAGTTGTTAACCTAAAAATTTCCTGC
>JAMOMQ010000064.1 GCA_027066995.1 Flavobacteriales bacterium | reverse complement strand
GGGATGGCTTTATTGCGATTGTCATGTATTTTATTAGCGGTATTATGTAGTTCTGTTTCAATAGTTTGTAATTGCGCTTCGTTGTCTTTAATTTGGGTTTCGATACCCGATAAATCGGTTACATCGGCCAATAGTTTGTCACGTAAGGCCGTAAGTTCGTCCACGGTCAATACTTGATGTTTGAGTAACAGTTTATTAATAGCGGCGTATTGGGCTTGCAATTGGGCTTGTTCTTCCGGATTGTAAGCATCAACATCTACTTGACGGCTGATATCATCTATAAGTTCTTGGATGTCCCAATGCAGATTTTCAAAAGTTTGTGCCAGTTTTTGGTATTTGTCACTAAAGGCTTTGATTTTGTTAAAACCGTTTTTTATATCAATAATTTGTGGTAATACACCCAGCTCTTCGTGGTCAAGTTTTTGTAAAGCTTCATTGAGCACTTGATGTATCACTTCTTGGTGGTCAATTTGTTTGATTTGTTGTTCCAAAAGTTCGTAATCGATATCATCCAGATTGAATTCTTGTAATTCTTCGAGTTGAAATTTTTTGTAATCCAATTCTTTTTCGGCATACATCAATTTAACTGACAATTCTTGCAGTTGTTTTTTGAGTTCTAAATATTTTTGATAATTGTTTTGATAGGTTTCCAATAATTTTTGATTGCCGGCAATGGCATCTACCAATTCGTATTGAAAACTTTTTTGGTTGAGCTCTAAGGTTTGGTGTTGCGAATGGATGTCCAACAGATGTTCCGACAATTTATTGAGACTTTCAAGCCGTGCCGGTGTATCATTGACAAAAGCTCTGGATTTGCCGTTGGGTAGCAGCTCGCGCCTGAAAATGCTTTCCGGCTCATAATCCAAATTTTCTTGATCAAAAAGAGGTTGCAAATGATAATTTTTGATGTCAAAAGTGGCTTCTACAATACTTTTTTCATCAATATTTTTTAATAAACCTTGTTGGGCACGTTTGCCTCTTACCAATTCCAAACCACCCAATAAAATAGATTTACCCGCACCGGTTTCGCCTGTGATAATGGTCAAACCGGGGCCAAAAGACAAGTTGATTTTATCTATTAAAGCGTAATTTTTTATGTAGAGATTTTGGAGCATAATGATAAAATCGGTTTCGCAAAGATAGTATTTTTATAAATTATTTTTTTGGTAAATAGATATCTGAAATTATGTTTTTTTATGCTTCTTTTTAGCTGCCGGAAATAACACATTGTTGAGTATCAAACGATAGCCCGGAGAGGTTGGATGCAAGTCCAATTCGGTTTTAGGGTCGCCTACGCGGTGGCTGTAATCTTCGGGATCGTGGCCGCCGTAAAAAGTAAACATGCCTTTGCCTTTGACGCCGTGAATATAACGCGCTTCGCCGTTGAGTTTATTCTCTGCCAAAATAATGATGTTGGGCTTGATCAGTTTACGGTCAAAAGCGGTGGTTTGCCCCATAAATCCTTTGATCATCATCGTATGATCTTGTGTCAGCATGGTTGGCACCGGATCCCACTTGGCCGAAAATTCATTGAGTTCAAAATAATCGGTTTCTTTGGGAATATGACGTTTGCGAGTCGTGTCGATATTTGAGAATTCGTAAACCATGGGATTGGGTTCCAAAACAAAACCGGTAAAAGCAAAAGTTTTGTTATAATCCAACTTGCTTTGATACCCGGGTTCGGACGGATCGCCGTCAAACATAGGCTCGCAAATATCCACACCGTCGGCAGCCAAGGCAATATCAAAAGAATCGGTGGCCGAACACATGGCAAACATAAAGCCGCCACCAACAACATAATCGCGTATTTTTTTGGCGACGTCACGTTTGAGTTCCGATACTTTACGGTAGCCCAATTTATGTGCCAATGCTTCTAACTGTGCTTTGCGTTGAATATACCAAGGGGCTGTTCTGTAAGCGGCATAAAATCTGCCGTATTGTCCGGTAAAATCTTCATGATGCAAGTGCAGCCAATCGTATTTAAGCAATTTGTCGTTTAACACCTCTTCATCATAAACCACATCATAAGGAATTTCGGCATAGGTCAGCACCATGGTCACTGCATCGTCCCAAGGCGCTTTATCTTTGGGCGAATAGACAGCTATTTTTGGGGCTTTTTCCAGTATGACCGCTTCCATATTTTGTGAGGGCGCACTGATTTCTTTTAGTATTTGCACGGCTTCGTCATCGGAGATTAGTTCAAAATCAACACCGCGAATTTGACATTCTTCTTTGATGGCATTGTCATACGGAATTAAAAACGATCCGCCACGGTAGTTGAGCAGCCATTTGACTTTGATATGTTCTTGCAAAGCTTTGTAAACAATACCGTAGGCCTTTAAGTGATTATGCTGATTTTCGTCCATGGGAATCAGAATAAATTTGGCAAATGATACTTGCCAAAACAATATCAAAATCAGGCTGAAAATAATATGTTTAGAAGGGTAAATTGTCTTCATCTTGGGTGCCGGGTGTATAAGGGTCAAAATGGTCGGGATTAAAATCGGTGTTGGGGGCGACATCATTTAGGCGCGATTCCATGGTAAACTCTTCGCTGAGGGTGTTAAGTTCGGAAAAACGGCCGAACTGTCCGTCAAAGCGCAGACGGATACTGCCGGTTTTACCGTTACGGTGCTTGGCAATGATAAATTCGCCTTGATTTTGAGTCGGGGTGTCATCTTCCCACAATTCCACTTTGTAATATTCGGGACGATAGATAAAACTCACAATGTCGGCATCTTGTTCTATGGCACCGGATTCACGTAAGTCGGATAATTGGGGACGTTTATGTCCGGATTTGTCGGTGCGTTCTTCCACTTTTCGAGACAATTGTGAGAGGGCAATCACGGGTATATTTAACTCTTTGGCCAATGATTTCAGGTTACGTGAGATGGTAGAAATTTCTTGCTCACGGTTACCGCTTTTGTTATTAGTTTGTGCGGTCATCAATTGTAAGTAGTCAATAATGATAATACCGATGTCATATTGTGATTTCATCCGGCGAGCTTGTGCTCTAAGGTCAAAGATTGACAGCATGCTGGAATCGTTAATATAAATGGGCGCTTCCGAGATTTTGTCCATTTTGTTATTGAGCAAATTCCATTCCATGTCACTGAGTTTACCACTTCGGAATTTATCGGCCGGAATTTCGGTTTCTATTGAAAATAAACGTTTGATCAATTGATCGGAGGTCATTTCCAAGTTAAAAATAGCCACAGGCACTTTGTGATCTACAGCCATATTGCGTGCCATGGACAATACAAAAGCCGTTTTACCCATACCAGGACGGGCGGCTATAATAATCAGTTCGCCGTTTTGCCAGCCCGAAGTGTATTCGTCCAAGGAAGGAAAACCGGTAGAAATGCCGCTGAGTCCTTCTTGTTTGGCCAGTTGTTCCAGTTGGGCTTTTACGTCGGTAACAACGGAGGCTATTTTGGCACTGCCGCGTTTCAGACTACCTTGCGAAACTTTAAAAAGTTCTTGTTCGGCACTGTCGAGCAGGTCTAAAACATCAACGGTTTCGTCGTAAGATTTTTCTATGATTTCACCGGATATTTCTATCAACCGCCGTTTGACATACATTTGCAATACAATACGGGCGTGATATTCGATATGGGCGGCCGTTGCCACTATATTTGATAAATTAATCAGGTAGTATTCGCCACCAACCTGTTTTAATGTGCCTCGTGAGCGCAATTCTTCGGTGACCGTAAAAATATCAATGGGTTTGCCTTCTTCAAACAATTTGATGATGGCAGCATATATTTCTTGGTGTTCGGGCAGGTAAAAAACTTCGGGGAACAATAAATCCACCACTTCGTCAACCCCACGTTTGTCTATCATCATGGCGCCTAGAATGGCCTTTTCCAATTCAACGGCTTGTGGCGGCACTTTGGCTTGTGGCAAACTGAGGTTTTTTTGATTTTGTTTGATTAATGTGTTATCCTTTTGGGGCAATTCCATTGAATATTTTCTTTTTTTGTGGATTATAAATTATTTCTTTTTACGGGCATAAAGATATAGGGTGTGACTTTCAATTTCTATATCCATGGCTTCTTCAAAATCTTTTTTGATTTGTTCAATACGCGGATCACAAAACTCTATGATTTGAAAGTCGTCCAATATAATGATGTGATCATGGTTTTTGTTAAAATAGCTTTTTTCATAAAAGGCTTGAATTTTACCAAATTGGTGTTTGCGCACCAAGCCGGCTTCTAATAACAGTTCTAAGGTATTATATAATGTAGCTTTACTGACACGAAATTGTTTTTCTTTAAAAAGTTTGTATAAAAAATCAATATCAAAATGCTCGTCTATTTTGTATATTTCTTCCAAAATAGCATAGCGTTCGGGTGTTTTCCGTTGATTATTTTCTTCTAAAAATTCGGTTAATTTATTTTTAACCACTGCAATTTCTTGGGTAATGGCTTTGCTATTTGCTTTATAATCAGGGGCTGACATTTTCTTATTTATTTAAGAGTTATAAGATTAAAATTACAATTTTTTTAAATACCCAAACTATAAAATCATACAAACTTATTAAAGTTTATAAACATGGTGTTAACAATATACTATTTATGCAAGCAGGTTGACAGTTTTGTATTATGGTATCGTCAAAAAATTAATTACACATTAAATCTAAAATGCATTACATCACCATCTTGCACCACATAATCTTTGCCTTCCACGCGCATTTTTCCGGCTTCTTTGACCTTGGCTTCGGAGCCATATTTGATATAGTCGTCGTATGAAATAACTTCGGCACGGATAAATCCTTTTTCAAAATCGCTATGGATTACACCGGCTGCTTGCGGAGCAGTCGCCCCCACAGGAATAGTCCATGCACGAACTTCTTTGACACCGGCGGTAAAATAGGTTTGCTGTTTGAGTAATTTATAAACTTCGCGAATCAATTTGTTGATACCCGGTTCGTCCAATCCTAAATCGTCAAGGAACATTTTGCGTTCCTCATAAGTGTCGAGTTCCATAATATCCGCTTCGGTAGCGGCAGCCAAGACCAACATGCCGGCATCTTCGTCTTTGATGGCTTCTTTTACGGCCTCTACATAAGAGTTGCCGTTTTGCAACGATTTTTCGTCCACATTGCAAACATATAAGACGGGTTTGTCGGTTAGCAGTTGGTAGGTATCAACATATTTTTCGCGTTCGTCGGTAGTGAAATCCATGGCACGGACAGAAATCCCTTTTTCAAGATTTTCTTTTATTCTAAGTAAGAGGTCGTATTCTTTTTGGGCTTCTTTGTCTCCTGTTTTGGCTTTGCGTTTGACTTTTTCGAGACGTTTTTCTATGGTTTCCAAGTCTTTAAATTGCAGTTCAATATCAATGATTTCCTTATCACGCACCGGATTGACACTGCCCTCTACATGTGTGATATTGTCGTTGTCAAAACAACGCAATACATGTATAATGGCATCGGTTTCGCGTATGTTGGCTAAAAATTTATTACCCAAGCCTTCGCCTTTGCTGGCACCTTTGACCAAACCGGCAATATCAACTATTTCGACTGTGGCGGGCAATACCCGTTCGGGCTTAACTATTTTTTCCAGAGCCTCGAGGCGCGCATCGGGCACATTGACAACACCAACGTTGGGTTCAATAGTGCAAAAGGGATAATTGGCCGATTGGGCTTTGGCATTGGACAAACAATTAAAAAGGGTTGATTTACCGACATTGGGCAATCCTACGATACCTGCTTTCATATTTTAGTTTAAAAAATTTGGGCAAAGATATGATTTTATTATGAAATTATCTTGTATAAAAAAGCCGTTTAACTTTTAAAATTAAACGGCTTATCATTAACCAAACTAACTAAACTCAAAACAAAGCTCAAAAGTTTTGTTATATTGAACGCATGTTATTATTATCTGCCACATCTTTCGTTAGGACTATTTACAATGTCATCAAATTCGGTTTGTGAAATGTATTGAGGTGTATAGGTGGCGTTTTGTGCCTGTATTTGTCCGTAAAAAGCTCTCATGTGATTGCGTGATCCGCAAGTGAGTTTGCCAAATACATCCAATATATCAGCTTTGTCGGTCATGTTTGAAAATTCTTCCAAATCATAGATGTCCAAGTCTTCAATGGTGGCACCAACTTTTAAGGCGTCAATTAATGACAAATCTCCGGTGGCAATCAGTTGATTATAAAGGTTTTGTAAATCGGTATTGCTAAATTCGCCCGGTGTGGGTAGAGCAGGGTCGGGGAGGTTGTATTTATTTAATAAAGTTAAAATGTTGTCCATGTGGCTTTGTTCGCTGTTTGAGATATTGTCAAAAACAGTTTCTCCGTATTTGTTATAAAGATAATCATATACGTCACGTGCCAATTTTTCTTCTTCACGCATTTGTATCAACATGTCCTTTTCTTGTTGGGTTAAGGCGTTTGTTTCGTTACTATCACTATCTCCATCAGTAGTACAGGCAGATAAACCGGCAAGACTGATGAATACTATTAATAATCTTTTAGAAAACTTTCTGATGTTTTTCATATTATTTGATTTTAAAAATTTATACAGCAAAAATACAGCAATTTTTTTGCCGAAATTTACCTTATCTTTACTTTTAAGCGAATTTTAAGATTGACATACCATTGAAAATTAGTTACTTTGCAATATTAAATTTTTTATATGTTATGGCAAGAATACTCATTGTAGAAGACGAAAAAGGTATCAGTGACTTTTTAAAAGAAGGTTTGACCGAAGAAAAATTTGTCGTAGAAACCGCATTTGACGGAGCCGAAGGTTTGCAAAAGATTTTGAACAACTCTTATGATGTTATTTTAATGGATTGGATGTTACCCAAAATGCAAGGTGTGGAAGTGACCAGGCAAATAAGAGAAGCGGGTATAAGCGCACCGGTTATTTTTTTAACCGCCAGAGATACCGTGCAAGATACTATACTGGGACTTAGAAGCGGTGCAAATGATTATCTGAAAAAGCCTTTTAGTTTTGATGAATTATTAGAACGTATTCGTGTGCAATTGCGTCAAAAAGAAACATCTGATAACAATGTTTATACTCATAGAGGTGTTAAAATAAATCAAGATATGCGTGAGGCTTATGTTGACAATCAAGAAATACATTTGACACAAAAAGAGTTTGATTTGCTGCTATATTTGATAAAAAATAAAAATAAAGTATGCACCCGTGACGAGATTTTAGATAAAGTTTGGGATATACATTTTGAATATGATAGTGGTGTTATTGATGTGTATATCAATGCTTTAAGAAAGAAAATTAAAGCTGTTAAAGATATTAATATCATTGAAACGGTGCGTGGGGTCGGGTATATTGTTAAAGATTAGTTGAAACATGACAGAATAAAAGTAGGTATGAAATTAAAATTTAAAGAACGTTTGGCTTTATTAAACCTGTTAAGCACCGCCGCTATCATAGGTCTGCTTTTGTTGTTTATTATTTTTACTGTCAAACAGAGTGTTTTTCAACAATTAGACAATTTTTTAATTACCGAAGTGCAAAAGCACCAAAGTGATATCATTATAAAAAATGATACATTGCATTTTAACCAAAATGCTTGGATGGAACGCGAACATCAAATGTTAGAAATTAATCCGGTTTTTGTTCAAATAGTAGATAATCAAGGTCGTGTTATTGAAAAATCGCCTAATTTGAAAGACAAATCCTTACGTTTTTTTGCCCAAGCTGATAAAAGTTTTGAAAATTACCGTTTAGACAGTATCCCCATTAGACAATATCAAACGCAAATTGTAAAAAACGGCAGAAAATACGGTTATTTGATTGTGGGCATGTCCCACCAAAATGCCCGTTGGATTATGCAGAAATTAAAACGCACCTTAATCATTTCATTTCCCATCGTATTGACTTTGTTGTTTTTATGGGCTTTGTATTTTGCCGGTCGTAGTATTAAGCCGGTGACTGAGATTATAAACACAGCTGAAAACATCACTCAAAACAATTTGTCTCAGCGAATTACCCTACCCGAAAATAGAGACGAATTATATACTTTGGCAAAGACCATTAATCAATTGTTAAATCGTCTTGAGAGTGCCATTGAAAGAGAAAAACAATTTACTTCCGATGCTGCCCACGAACTCAAAACCCCTTTGCAGGTGATGAAAGGTAACATAGAAGTATTGCTCAGAAAACCACGAACAAATGAAGAATACCGTGTAAAGATTGAGAAATGTGTGCGTGAAATAGATCGTATGTCACATTTGACCGATCAATTGTTGCTTTTGGCGCGTTTTGAGAGCCAGCAAAAAGCCATTGATATAAAAAAGGTATCATTAGACGAAATCATAGAGCAAGTCATACAAAAAAAATGGTGGCAAATTCAAGAAAAACAATTGTCTTTTAAGTTTAATATTAAACAACTATCCGGTGTTTTAACCGATCCTTATTTGATACATATTATTATTGATAACTTATTGGCCAATGCGATTAAATATACCCCGAAAAATGGTAAGATTGAAATAGATTTGGGGCAAAACGGTAATCAAACTTATATCAAAATTGCCAATACCGGAGCACAAATTTCCAAAGACGATTTAGCACATATTTTTAATCGGTTTTACCGTTCTAAAAATATTAAAAATCCTAATATAAAAGGCACAGGTTTAGGCTTGTCCATTGTCAAACGTTTAAGCGAAATGTTAGGTTTGTCTGTCGATGTTACTTCTGATAAGCATTGGACTGTCTTTACTGTTTCTGGCTTTTCGGGGCAAGTTTAGATTATTTTGTTGTTTTTTATAGATTTTTAAATTTATACGTCCGGATAATAATACAATATAGTGTTATAAGTTTTTTCTATTGGTTTTTAAGCAAATTTTAAGCTTTAAGCAACTTTTGCGACTTATTTTTGCTTAAAATTCAGATAGATGCTTAATAAAATTATTCAATTTAGCCTTAACAACAAGTTAATCATAGCCTTATTTACTTTGACATGGATAGGTTATGGTATTTATGCGCTGACGCAAATTCCCATTGGGGCTGTCCCCGATATTACTAATAATCAAGTGCAGGTAATAACCACATCGCGTGATTTATCAACCCAAGATGTGGAGCAGTTTATTACTTATCCTATTGAATTGGAATTGTCCAATTTGCCGGGAGTTGAGGAGATACGTTCCGTATCCAAATTCGGATTGTCGGTTGTTACTGTTGTTTTTGACGAAAGTTTGGGCACTTATCTGCCACGCCAGTTGATAGCCGAGAAATTAAAAAATGCCGAGGAAGTGATTCCTAAAAAATTCGGCACACCTTTTATGGGGCCTATAACCACCGGCTTGGGTGAAATTTATCAATATATTTTAGATGTAAAACCCGCCTACAAAGATAAGTATTCGGTAACCGATTTACGCACCATTCAAGATTGGATAGTCAAAAGACAACTTTCGGGTATTCCCGGAGTGGTTGAAGTCAATACTTGGGGTGGTTTTTTAAAGCAATATGAAGTTGCTGTCGATCCTAACCGCTTGCGTTCAATGAAAACAAGTATAACGGAAATTTATAACGCTTTGGAAAAAAATAATGCCATTACCGGCGGCAGTTATATAGAAAAGAACAATGAAAGTTATTTTATACGTGCCGACGGCCAAGCTAAAAATATAGAGGATATTAAAAAAATTGTCGTAAAAACCAACAATGGTATTCCTGTATTAATACAAGATGTGGCAACCGTGCAATACGGTCATGCCAATCGTTTTGGAGCCATTACCGGTAACGGCGAAGGCGAAAAAGTGATGGGGCAAATTATGATGCTCAAAGGTGCCAATAGCAAAAAAGTAATTGAAGCGGTTCATAATCGTGTGGCCGAAGTGCAAAAACATTTGCCCGAAGGCGTTTATATAAATCCGTTTTTAGAACGTGGTGAACTGGTAGCCAAAACCACTTTTACCATTACCGAAAATTTGGTTTTAGGTTTTATAATTGTTTTGGGTATAGTATTTTTATTATTGGGTAATTTACGCTCGGGGCTGATTATTGCATCGGTAATTCCTTTAGCCTTATTATTTACCATTTCCATGATGTATATTTTCGGCATCGATGCCAATTTGATGAGCTTGGGCGCTATCGATTTTGGTATTATCATAGACGGTGCCGTTATTATTGTCGAATTTATCAGTTTGCATTTATTACTCAAATGGCACAGAATCAAAAATTTACCCAATGATGAAAAACAAGAGGTGATTGATCAAATTACCTACAAAAGCACCAAAAAAATGATGGGTTCGGCTATTTTCGGTCAATTGATTATTTTAATTGTGTTTATACCCATTTTAAGTTTGACCGGTGTTGAAGGCAAGATGTTTCGACCTATGGCTTTGAGTTTTTCATTTGCGCTTTTAGGTGCCATGATATTGGGATTGACTTATGTGCCGGTAGTGGCTTCGGTATTTTTAAAACCGGTAAAAAATCCCGACAATTTTTCAATACGTTTTATCAATAAATTAAAAAGCTTATATCAACCGGCACTATATAAAGCAGTCGCACATAAGAAAATAATTTTAACATTTTCAATGCTCTTATTAGGTATTTCCATTTATACTTTTACAAAAATGGGTGGCGAATTTGTTCCAACGCTGGATGAAGGCGATTTTGTCATTCAACCTGTATTAAAAACCGGAACATCATTGAGCAAAACCATTGAAACCACTACAAAAATTGAAAAAATTCTTTTAAAACAATTTCCCGATGAAGTGGCGCAAGTAGTCAGTCGTATTGGTGCAGCCGAAGTGCCTACCGATCCTATGTCAATGGAAGACAGTGATATCATTATTAAGTTAAAAGAAAAGAAAAATTGGACAAAAGCGCAAACAAAAGACGAACTGGCCAATTTGTTTAAAAAAGCTTTACAAGTGATACCGGGGATTGAATATGAATTTACACAACCTATTGAAATGCGATTTAACGAGTTGATTACCGGTGTGCGTTCCGATTTGGCCATTAAGATTTACGGTGAAGATTTGAATATATTGAATCGCAAAGCGCAACAAGTCAAAAAAATGATTGCTAATGTGCCCGGTGCTGCCGATGTCAGTGTTGAAAAGGTAGAAGGTCTGCCGCAAATTAGTATTAAATATGATAAAAACAATATTGCCAAATACGGTTTAAAAATAGATGAACTGAATCAGTTGGTAGCTGCGGCCTTTGCAGGGCTCAAAGCAGGAGATATTTTTGAAGGCGAAAAGAAATTTGATTTGGTGGTTCGTCATTTAAAAGATTACCGCAATAACATTGATGATGTAAAAAATATCAGTGTGATATTGCCCAATGGTAATAGTATTCCGTTGAGCGAAGTAGCACATATCACTTATGATAAAGGTCCTGCCAAAATATCGCGGGATGATACCAAAAGGCGTATAGTAATTGGCGTCAATGTGCGTGACCGCGATTTGGAAAGTGTGGTAAAAGACGTGCAAAATATCGTTGATAAAAATATCAAGTTGCCGGCGGGTTATTATATTACTTACGGCGGGCAATTTGAGAATTTACGGACTGCCAAAAAACGTTTGGCTATTGCCATTCCAATTGCTTTATTGTTGATTTTCATATTGTTACATTTTGCATTTGGTTCTATTAAAGAAGCTTTTATGGTTTATACGGCCATTCCGTTGTCAGCTGTAGGCGGCGTATTTTTGCTATGGCTGCGCGACATGCCTTTTAGTATATCTGCGGGTGTAGGTTTTATTGCTCTTTTTGGTATTGCCGTGCTCAACGGTATTGTTTTAATTGAGCATTACAAAGAGCTCAAAAAGCATAAGTATGACAATTTAAAAGATTTGGTTGTCAAAGGCACTACCGAACGTTTGCGGCCTGTATTATTGACGGCAGCAGCTGCAGCCTTGGGTTTTTTCCCAATGGCATTCTCACAATCGGCGGGAGCAGAAGTGCAAAGGCCGTTGGCAACCGTAGTAATAGGAGGTTTGTTTACGGCTACGGCACTTACACTTTTTGTATTGCCTATTTTGTATATAATGTTTGACAAACCCATTAAAATAAAACGTATGAAACGTAAAAGTTTTTTATGGTTGTTGCTACCTGTTTTTATAATAAACGGACAGCGTATAACTGCACAAGAAAAACCCGTTAGTTTATCACAAGCCATACAAATTGCCATGGATCAGAATCAGGCTGTTAAGGCTGGAGAGTGGCAAGTGGCAGCCGCCAAAGCTAATATAAAATCGGCTTTTAATGTACCCAAAACGCAAGTTTACTATGCCACCGATGAAAACAATACCGATGCTTTGGGCACGCCGTTAAAAATATTAGGTATGCAGCAGGATTTTGATTTTCCGGGTGTGTATTTTGCCCAAAGACAATTGAACCGGTCGGCTTATGAAACCGATCAATTAAAATCCGAAATATTTAACCAAAGTTTGCAACAGCAAATCGGTTTGGTTTATGAAGAACTGTCTTTCATACGTCAAAAAATGAATATTTACGACAGGTTGAAACAATTGTATGAAAAATTTGCCAACGACGCCGCTTTAAAATTAAAATTGGGAGAAAGTAACGAGCTGGAAACCTATACGGCACAGGCCAAATACCGTTCTTTATTGACCGATATACAACAATTAAAAAACGATTATAACAGCAGGTTGCAAAAATTTAATCTGCTCTTGGGACAAAAAGATATCGTTTATACCGTAGGCGGTAAAGAACTTAAAAAAAGAAATTTTAAACCGGCAGACAACAACATATCTCAATATAAACACTTAACCGACTTGCAAACACGTATGGCGGCTTATGAGCATAAACTGGCCAAAAATAAATTATGGCCGGATTTTAATGTGGAAGTTTTTCAAGGAAAAACAGATTTTGCGTCGGATAAAAGTTATATCGGATTTAGTATCGGTATTAGTATACCATTGTTTTTTGGGTCACAAAAAGCAAAAATTAAACAAGCCAAATATAAATATAAGGCGGCGTTGGCACAAGCCGGATATCAAAAGTCAAGTATCGAAAATCAACGGTTGCAATTGCTAAACGAAATAGCCAAATACCAAAAACGTATCGATTATTATGAAAAAACAGGTAAACAATTGTCTGAGAAATTATACAGTATGGCTAAAAAAAGTTTTGAGGCGGGAGAGATAGATTATTATCAATATTTGCAAAGTTTACAAACCGCTGCCGATATAGATTTAAATTATCTTGACGAATTGTTTCAATACAATAAAAAAGTAATTGAATATAAATATTTTGTTTATAAAAACAATTAACCATAAGCAAATCATAACCGGTTATTTATTAATAATGCAATTAAAAAAAAATATAAAAATGAAAATATCTTATAAACCTTTATTTATAACCATTTTATCATTATCAAGTCTGTTATTATTGTCTTGTAATGAACCCAAAAACGACAATAAAAACGAATCTGCGACTGTTAAACAATTAAAACATTCTGATGATTTGTTAATTGTCAGTAAAAAACAATTTGAACATAATAAAATGCAATTGGGAAAAGTGTCCGTAGATACTTTTTTTAGCAAA
>JAMOMQ010000063.1 GCA_027066995.1 Flavobacteriales bacterium | reverse complement strand
TTAAAGAAAATCATACATAATTAACAGAATTGAGAAACTGATAAAGAAAAAATCCGATATGAAACTCATACCGGATTCTTTTTGTTAGAAAACTTTAAAATTATTGCCTTACTTCTGAAAGTGCCTTTTTAGCAAGCCATATTTAGCTTTAATTTTGGTCTATAACATTATTTTATAACAGTATCTTTAGATTATTTAAACAACTTTATAGGATCCAAGCTCAAACGAACAGAAAGATTGTCCCAAGTATCAGGATAAGCATATTCACCCAAACGGTAGTAAAAACCAAGTCCTATAAATTTGAATAAACGCCTGAGTTCTATTCCGGATTCGTAGTAAATTTTGTCTAAAGACTTGATGCCTACATATTTGTTTTCATCATAACTCAAGCCGAAAGCTGCACGTGCTATTATGCCCAAGTCAAATTTATAACGGGAGGAGAGTTTTAAACCTGTAAAGGTATGTTGCAGATGGCCGGAAAGGACAAAATTATCAACAAATTCCAAATCTTGCATGGTTTCAAAGGCATACTTTTTTTCTAAATTAAAATGTTTGAATGGATTGTTGCCGTAAAAATCATTGGTTACCGGTTGATAAAGTTTGTTGATGCTGCTTCCTTGTGTGGCAAAGCCGGTTCTAAGTGACAAATCCGTATGATTTTTGTTGAGAAAAACCTTTTTAAAAACAACCTGTATGTCCGTTCTGAAATAATCTGTTTGATCGATACCGTTTTGTGGTATATTGCTTTCAAAAGACATAAAAAATTTGGGGTATCCGTCTTTTAAAAGCTTTCGCCCTTCGGGAGCCAGATAATATTTGGCAAATGGCGTTATTTTTAATACCCCACGGATTTGAGAAAAATCTTGTTTTTGAAATTCTATGCGGCCTTTGTGATAAGGTATGTCAAATTCGGTTTTGATACTTCCTTGCGCAAAGTTTATATCGAGGGCTATATGCGGACTAAACAAATGCGAGAGTTGTATTTGAAATGCTTTTTGCATATAAAACTTGTCGTCGGCAAAATGGTGGTTGTCCATAAAAATTGACCGCTCCGAATAATCGGTAAAAGCAGCCGTTTTTTTCAAGTCTTTTATATAACTCAGTTTGATATAAGTTTGGGTTTTATGACTGATTTTATACCGGATACTGCTTTTGTATTTAAATTCTTTATCTTTAAATGCGTAAGCTTTGTAACCGGATAATTGGAATCTGTCTGAGAAGTTTTCGTTGGTTTTCATACCCAATTGCAAGCGGAAACCTTCATGCCGGTTATAATTGATTAGATTTAATAAATCAAAATCGGCTTTTTCTTTAATTGGATAGTAACCCTCCAAAAGTCTTTTGTATTTATTTATATTGTATTCGATTTTTTCTTTTTGAGCAACGGAGTCCAAAAATTTATAGGTGTTTTGTTCTTTAACAGACCGGGAAGTATGTGTATATTTTTTCCAAAAAACTTCACTGCGTTGGTGAGCCAAAGGCTGCACTTGCAAGTCATATTTAATTTTGTCAGGGTAAAGTTTGTTCAATTGAATGTCAAATATTTTAATTTGATATTTGGCATACATATAATCCATAGCACTTTTACGGTTCGTTCCAACTAAAGTATCGCCTTTTTGCGTTATAATGGTATCTCGTTTGGTGCTAACTATAGAAATTGAATTGTCAAAGGTGATACCGTCTTTTTTTTCAGCTTTTTTGATTAATATATAGACATTATTGGGAAACCAAAGTTGTTTTTGAGGGTAATAAATAAAACTGTAAGTAGCATTTAATTGAAAATCTTTATAGGTGTTCAAGGTCAGTTTGGCTATAGCGAGAGTTTTGAGGTCTAAAAATATCTTGCCGGAAATCAACGGTTTTTTGGTGTTTTTATAAGAAACTTTGATAACCGGTTGTCCTTGAAGTCGGGTAGTATCATCAATTTCATATTGATATTGTTTTAACGATTGCTTTGAAAATGGCCCCAAATATTGTTGAAACAAAAATTTATAGGAATCATTGTATACATTTTGACCGGAAACTTGCATGGCCAAAAATTCGTATAAAGGATTTTTTAATCCGGCGGTTCGTGTAGCAATTACTTCTGCTTTTTCTTTGCCTTTTTTAGCATTGACCTTTATAATACTTTCAAACAACCATAAGTGTTTGTTGCGGAATTCTTTTACAAATTTATAGAGGGTGGAATCAATTTTAATCTCGTTGGTTTTCAAATTTCTAAGAGTATCAAAAGTTTGTTTGATGGCCTCGGTATCGGCTCCGGTTATAAATTTAATGTATTTTGTATAGGCGTATTTTGCTAATTTTGATTGATAATTGTTTTTCTTTTTTTGTTTGATGGCTTTTTTCATCAAATCAATAGCCGGATTGGTATATTTGCCATTGATATATACAACACCAAGTTGTTCGGTCGCCGGTTTAAGTAATATGGTATAAAATTTTTTTTGAGGATCAAACTTAATTACTTTGGTTTCATATCCGATATAACTCACTTTAAATGTTTGTTGATTATCAGGTATGCTTATTTCAAATTTTCCATCAAAATCGGAGACCACCCCGTTTTTATCATCAATAGTAATATTGGCAAAAGCTAAAGGTTGTCGGGTTGACTGATTTTTAATAATGCCTTGAATGTGGGTTTGACCGAAAATGAAAGTGAAATTAAGACCGAAAAGCAATAAAAAAAAGTATCTCATTGAGTGTTATTTTACGCTTTAAAGATACTAAATTGAAAAAGATAATAGTTATATTTAATAAAATTTAACAAAATTTGACAAGAATGCTGGTTTTTTAATTAAAAAAAAATAGGTCTTTAAAATATTTGGCTTTTACTGTTAAAAATGAAAATTACAAGTCGTTTTGTTTTTAAAGTATTGATTATCAGAGATTTGTTGTTGCGTTTATAAACTTATGTATTTTTATTTTTATTAACGAATATAAAGTGAGATTTGCCTTAACATAATAAATATAAGGTTTTACAAAGGATTTTATTAAAAATTAAAAAAAAATATTATATTTGCAATGTTAAACAGTAAAATATAAAATTTCACGATTATGAACAAATCACAATTAGTTGATGCAATGGCCAAAGATGCCGGCATTTCAAAAGCAGCCGCTAAAAAAGCATTAGAATCTTTTTTAGACAGCGTTGAAGGCGCTTTAAAAAAAGGCGACAAAGTTTCTTTAATCGGATTCGGAACCTTTTCAGTACAAACTCGTAAAGCCCGTGAAGGTAGAAATCCTGCAACAGGCAAACCTATCAAAATTCCCGCTAAAAAAGTAGTTAAATTTAAAGCAGGTTCTGATTTAGCAAAATCAGTTAACTAAAAAACTCAAAACATTTGTTTTAAAGCCGTTTTTTAGTAAACGGCTTTTTTTTATGCCAAAATTTCAGATTATAATTCTGGTATTGTTTTTGAAAGCTATATGATAAATTAGAATAAAATGAAATTGACCGGAGGCAAATTATTAGTATCAACCCCTGAGTTATTGATGGATCACATCTTTAACCAATCGGTTTTGGTGTTATCCGAACATAACAATAAGGGCAGCATGGGATTCATAATCAATAAACCGCTAATATTAAGGTTGAATGATGTTTTTGAAGATATTCCGCAGAATATACAATTATGGAATGGCGGACCTGTTGAGACGGCTAATATGTTTTATATTCATAATGTGCCACATTTGATACCGGGAGCCGTAGCTTTTGACAAAGATAAAGATTTATATATAGGCGGTGACTTTAAAATTATTAAAAAATTATTGCAAGATAAGGTGATAGACAGCCGTCATATCAAATTCTTTTTGGGTTATAGCGGTTGGGCGCCCGGACAATTGCAAGAAGAAGTCAAAGAAAAAGCCTGGTTTATTACCAACAATGATATTGACTTGTTTGATGTAAATCCTAAAAACATTTGGAAAGAACAAATTGTAGCTGTGAATCCGGCTAATGTTATTTGGAAAAACGCACCGTTAAATCCGCATTTGAATTGATATAAGCATTTTGCAATCTACAATAAAGAAGCTGTCTCAAAAGAGTGGATTATCTGTCATTCCGAACATAGTGAGGTATCTCATGTTTGATAATCAACAACTTATTATTTCAATAATATTACACAATTTACGAATAATACTTTTGAGACAGCCTCTTTATTGGTTTTACAAAACAGGTTTATTTTTTATGTGACAAATAGTCAGCAACACCTTCAAAAGTCGGTTTCAAAGCTTCGTCACCTTCTTCCCAGTTGGCAGGACAAACTTCACCGTATTTTTGCAAATGGGTTAAAGCATCAATCAAGCGTAATACTTCTTTGACGCTTCTTCCCAGTCCTAAGTTGTTAACCAATTCGTGTTGCACGACACCTTCTTCATCGATTAAAAACAAACCGCGAAAAGCAACCGGATCGCCTTCAAAAGCCATTTCGCCGTTTTCGTCAATGACGTATTCACCTCCCAAAACATTGTATTTCATTGAGATGGTTTTGTCCAAGTCGGCTACCAAAGGGTATTTTACACCTTCTATACCACCTTTGTCTTTTGGAGTGTTTAACCAAGCCCAGTGCGAAAACTGTGAGTCTATACTGCATCCTACTACGACCGTATTTCTTTTTTCAAATTCGTCCATTTGCTCTTGAAAAGCAATAATTTCGGTGGGACATACAAATGTAAAATCCAAAGGATAGAAAAAGAATACCACTTTCTTACCTTTAAAGTCACTTAATGAAAAATTTTCTTGAAACTCGCCGCCGTTGACAACAGCTACCGCTTTAAATTCCGGGGCTTTTTTACCTACTAAACTCATAATATTATATTTTTAAATTTTAATTACTGTAAAAGTAGGTAACTATTCTTACAATAATTGATTTTAAACATAAAACAAATTTATCAATTGATAAGTAAAGTTTATTATAAGTAGATAGTTCTATAAATGTTTAAAATATTTAATTTGAAATTTTATATTTTCGTTTCGCTTCTTCTTGAAGTTCTTTATAAGTTTTGCTCTGTCCGATAAAATAAGGTAGATATATATTAAAGTATAATTTTTCTTTGGGGAGTTTTTTCATCCGTTTGTTGTCATAAGATTTGGGTTTGACCAGTAAAACATCAAAGGGATATTTGTTATTAAAGCGTACTTCTTGTTGCACCAGTTCCAGATCTTTTTGATTCAATATCAGGTATTCATCACTGACTATTCTAACCTTGAAAGCATTGTCAAAATTTTTACCACTACCGCTATACAAAGGAATTCTTAAAATATCACCGTAAGTTTTGTAATAATATTTAGAGGCGGTTTTCTCACCTGTTTTTTTATGTGCATAGCCCAGCAACATTCGCAAGCGCGCGTTTAACGGATAAACTTGCAAAAGTTTTTTTCCTTCCGTTATAGCGGTTCCAAAATCCATTTCGCCAATTAATTTTGCTATATTTTCTACGGCTTTATCTTCTTTAACGGGATTATATCCGCGCATAAAAGCACTGCCGTAATAAAGCAGCATCATATCATCGGCAGTCATTTTAGCCGGAGTTTTAAGCCATTTGTTTTTTAAATGGTCAAAATACTTGGGATGTTTATGAACCATAGATTTTAATGTGTCAAGGGGCAAACCGTAAACTTTAACTGCCGGTCGTTTGTTTTGGGCATTGAGTTGTAGGAGCCCTATTACTACAAATATGGATAAAAGTAATTTTTTCATCGAAAGATTTTTATAATTATTAAAAGCAAAACTTGTCATATTATGCCAAAATGATATATATTTTAGTCCAATGTCCGGACACTCAAATTTACAAGTTTTATAATGTAATTTATACATATTTAAAAGTGTGCGTCTGTCCTGGTTCAAATATAAACCAATTTGGTATTAAAAAATAAAATTTTATATTTAGCATTTAGAATTCAAAGTTATGCAAAAATTATTCCTTTTAGTTATTTCAAGTTTATTAATATTTTCTTGTAAAAATAATCCTGCGGTTCCAAAATCCCGTCATCATTTAAAGTCGGATACGGCTATGGTTGTTTCAGCGCACCCTTTAGCTTCCAAGGTGGGGATTGACATTTTAAAAAAAGGAGGCAATGCCGTTGATGCCATGGTAGCTACCAATTTTGCTTTGGCAGTCGTTTATCCGCGTGCCGGTAATTTGGGAGGTGGCGGTTTTATGATTATCAGAACACCGGAAGGTGCAGCTCAGGCATTGGATTATAGAGAAATGGCACCGGCAAAAGCGCATAAAGATATGTATTTGGATGACAAAGGTCAGGTAATAGAGGGTTTAAGTCGCAATGGCGGATTGGCAGTAGGTGTGCCCGGAACGGTAGCCGGATTGTATGCCGTATGGCAAAAATACGGTAAAAAAGATTGGCCGCAACTATTGGCACCTGCCATTGAATTGGCTAAAAACGGCTTTGCAGTAACAGAAGCAGAAGCCCACCGTCTCAATAAATACAAAAAAGATTTTGTAAAATACAATTCTGATAATCAAACTTTTATAAAAGATCGTTGGCTCAAAGGCGATATTTTGAAACAACCGGAACTGGCCAATACTTTACAAATTATTGCCCGGCAAGGGCCCAAGGGATTTTATGAAGGTGCAGTAGCCAAGGCTATGGTTGATAAAGTGAATAAAAGTGGTGGTATTATGAATTTGTCCGATTTAAAATCATATACACCTAAATTTAGAAAACCTATAGTAGTGCCTTATAAAAATTATAAAGTGATTTCAATGCCACCGCCCTCGAGTGGAGGTGTAGCTTTGGGACAACTTTTGCAAATTGTAGAGGCTTATCCTATAAAACAATGGGGCTTTCATTCTTTTAAGACCTCTCATTTAATGGTAGAAGCCGAAAAAAGGGTGTATGCAGACCGTGCCAAATATTTGGGTGATGCCGATTATTATCCGGTGCCGGTAGATAGCTTGTTAAATCCCGAATACTTGAAAATGCGGATGGCTGATTTTTCATTTGAAAAAGCCACACCGGTAAGTAACATTTTTGCAGGCAAATTTGAACTACATAAAGAGAGTTTTGAGACCACACATATTTCTATAGTTGATAAAGACCGTATGGCAGTATCGTGTACGACAACTTTAAATTCCAATTACGGCTCAAAAGTTATAGTAGATGGTTACGGTTTCTTTTTAAACAATGAGATGGACGATTTTAGTGCCAAACCGGGAGTGCCCAATCAATTCGGGTTGATTGGGGCGGAAGCCAACGCTATTGCACCACGCAAAAGAATGTTAAGTTCTATGACACCTACTATTGTAGAAAAAAACGGCAATCTTTTTATGGTCTTGGGAACGCCGGGAGGCTCAACTATCATTACATCGGTGTTTCAGACTATTCTCAATGTGGTTGATTTTGATATGAATATGTATGAAGCCGTGCAAGCCAAACGTTTTCATAATCAATTTCTGCCCGATTATATTATGTATGAAAAACAGTGCTTTTCACGGTCTGTTATGGACAGTTTAAAACAAGCGGGACATCATTTTAAACAGGTCAAATCCTTAGGTATTGTCAAGGCCATATTAATCAAAAACAATACCTTGGAAGGTGCCGGTGACGAGCGTAATAAAGATGATGATGTAAAAGGTTATTAACGGATAGATTTAAGCAATAATTTTAAAAATGTTCAGTTGGTATGAGGTTTCAAATAATATTTTTATGGTTACTGATAAGTCTGATAAATATTAATCGGAGTAAGGCAAATACCTATTATGTAAGTGTAAATGGCGATGATACACAAGCAGGAACTGTAAGTCAACCTTGGAAAAGCATTCAAAAGGCTGCCAATACTTTGGTCGCCGGAGATACGGTGTACATAAGAGCCGGTAATTATATATTGACCGAACGAATTGAACCGGCAGCATCAGGTTCAGCGTCACATTATATTCATTATTTGGCTTATCCGGGTGAAGAACATTTGGTAGTTATTGATGGAAGTCAAATACCTGCTGCTAATTGGTTTGGAATTTTTTATATCTCGGCCAAATCATACTTGAAATTTTCCGGATTGCGATTGGAAAATGCCGGATTTGCCGGTTTTTTAATTGAGGACAGTGCTTATATTGAATTGCAAAACAACCGGACTTTTCAAACCTATTCATCGGGGATTTCCGTTTGGAATAGTCATCATATTATTATTAACAATAATGAAATAAGCAGGGCTTGTTGGCCTACCGGTGGTGTTCAAGAATGTGTCAGTATTTCGGGCAGTCAATATGTAGAAGTAAAAAATAACCACGTTTTTGATGGCGGGAGTATTGGTTATGGCGGCGGTGGTGAAGGTATTGATATCAAAGACGGCTGTCATCATGTTATAGTGCATCATAATTGGGTTGAAGGTATTGCTTCGGTAGGTATTTATGTCGATGCGTATGCACATAACCAATCTGATGTGCAAGTGTATCAAAATAAGATTGAAAATATAGCCGGTGTTGGTATTTCGGTAGCTTCGGAAGAGGGAGGCGAACTTCAAAACGTATTGGTACAGCGCAATACAATTGCACATTGTTCCGATAGGGCTATGGTGATTCATTGGACACAAAAACCGGATTATGTGATTCAAAATATTTATGTCCAACACAATACTTTTGTCGGCAATCAAGAAGGTTTGGATATTGGTGCGCATGCTTTGGGAAGTAATATTCATATTGTCAATAATATTTTTAGTCAAAACGGTTTATATCAAATGCAAAACAGCAGTAACGATTTGCCGGCCAACGCTTTGCATATCCGACATAATTTGTTGGATGGTGACAATCCGTCGTGGGCTCTTTTCGGTGATAATTATGTACTTGACAGTCCGCAATTTGTTGATGCTGCTGCAAACAATTTTTATTTGACAAACAATTCGCCGGCTATCAATCAAGGGGCTTTTTTAACACAAACTATTAATGCAGGCTCGGGCAATATGCTTACTGTTGTCGATGCCCGTTTTTTTTCGGATGCTTACGGATTAACCTCGGGTGATGAGATTAGATTGGAAGGCGAAACACAGAACAGGCAGATTGTAGCGGTTGATATTGTACAAAACACTTTGACACTTGCCGAAAACATTGTATGGCAAGATGCTACGGCAGTATCGCAAGCTTACTTGGGCATCGCTCCAGATATCGGGGCTTATGAGTTTGACCCGGCGGCAGCTGTAAAAACGGAAAAACTGCCACAGATAATGGTTTATCCCAATCCGGCAACTACTTACTTAAAAGTTTTGAACGCTAAAAGTAATCAGTCTTACCAAATATATAATTTGCGGGGACAACTGTTGCAAACAGGAAACTTAGAAGCGGGAATAATACCGGTTTCAGCGTTGATACCGGGTGTTTATTTTTTAAAAGTTTTGGATATAGAAAATGGAACGGATATGATTTTTCGTTGGATTAAAAAGTGAGTTTTGGTACTATAGCACGGGATTGTAAATTTTGTGTAGGTTTTGGGTTGCCGGTTGATATAAGAGGCTGTCTCAAAAGAGTGAATCATCTGTCATTCCTCATCCCGCAAGTGCGGGATGAGGAATCTTAAGGCTGAAAATCAATAGTTTAATAATTTACTTTTTATTAAAATTATTTCTAATAAGCTTTTTGAGACAGTCTCGTGAATGATTTCATTAATAAATTTTATAGACAAGTTGTTACTGTATTGCGCTGCGTGAGGGATAGTAGCGGTAGCTTGCGATAAGGGGCAGCCGGACAAAACAAGTTTTGTGCAGCGACCGCAGGAAGCTCGCACAGGACGCAGGTTTTGTGGCTGACACTTATTGCAACTATAAGCGGATAGCCCGACCCGTGGACTTGGGCGGCGGCAACCGGAAAGGGGCACGCCCAAAAAGATAAAATAGATTAATACCAAAACGACACACAAATTAGTTCAAATATTTTGGTCTATTTTATAAATCGATTTGGTGTAAGAAATTTTTAAGTGCATTTTTAACTAATATTTAGCACGAAAAAGTGTTAAATTATTGTATTTTTGTGCTGATAAATAATTTATTATGGCAGAGGAAAAAAAATCATTGAATTTTATTGAACAAATTATTGAAGAGGATTTAAAAAACGGTTTACCACAAGAGAAGTTACGTTTTAGATTTCCACCCGAACCGAATGGCTATTTGCATATTGGACACGCTGCATCTATTTGTTTGAATTTTGGTTTGGGACAAAAATATAATGCACCGGTTAATTTGCGTTTTGACGATACCAATCCGGCCAAAGAGGAACAGGAATATGTAGATGCCATTAAAAAGGATATTGCTTGGCTGGGTTTTCAGTGGGATAAGGAATTGTACGCTTCTAACTATTTTGAGCAGTTGTATGACTGGGCGGTACAAATGATTAAAGAAGGTAATGCTTATGTGGACGAGCAATCGCAAGAGGTGATTAACGAACAAAAAGGGACGCCTACCGAACCGGGGGTAGAGAGTCCGTATCGTAATCGTCCGGCTGCCGAAAGCTTGGACTTGTTGCAACGGATGAATGCCGGCGAATTTGAGGAAGGCGCCATGGTTTTGCGTGCCAAAATAGATATGGCTTCGCCCAATATGCATATGCGTGACCCGATTATGTATCGTATTTTGCACCGGGCACACCACCGCACAGGTGATACTTGGAAAATTTACCCGATGTATGATTGGACACATGGTCAATCGGATTATTTGGAACAGGTTTCGCACTCGTTGTGTACTTTGGAATTTAAACCGCATCGTCCGTTGTATGAATGGTATATTGAGCAAGTGTATAACGGTGGACTAAAACCCAAGCAGCGTGAGTTTGCCCGTCGTAATTTGAGTTATACGGTGATGAGCAAGCGTAAATTGTTGCAATTGGTAGAAGAAGGTATTGTCAATGGTTGGGACGACCCGCGTATGCCGACCATTTCGGGTTTGCGCCGTAGAGGTTATACACCGGAATCTATTATTAATTTTAGCGAATTGTCGGGTATTTCAAAACGTGAAAATGTGACCGATGTGGCATTATTGGAATATGCCGTGCGTGATCACTTAAACAAAATTGCACCGCGACGCATGGCGGTTTTAGATCCGGTTAAACTGATTATTGATAATTATCCCGAAGGAAAAGTGGAATATTTGCAAGCTGAAAATAATCCGGAAGATGAAAAGGCCGGTTATAGAGAATTGCCTTTTGCACGTGAGCTGTATATAGAACGCGATGATTTTAAAGAGTCTGCCAATCGTAAGTTTTTCCGTTTAACCTTGGGAAAAGAGGTGCGTTTGAAAAATGCTTATATTATTAAAGGCGAATCGGTGGTAAAAGATGCCGATGGCAATATTGTAGAAATACACGCAACTTACGATCCGCTTAGTAAGAGTGGTAGTGGTACACCTGAAAGTAAACGAAAAGTAAAAGGTACTTTGCATTGGGTAACTGCCGAACATAGTGTGCCGGCAGAAATCAGAATATATGACAGATTGTTCCTTGATGAAGCGCCTGACGGACATAAAGACAGGGATTTTAGAGAATTTATCAACCCTAACAGCTTACAAATTGACAGAAAAGCCCGTTTGGAACCAAATTTGCAAGATGCCAAACCCGGAGATCGCTTTCAATTTACCCGGTTGGGTTATTTTGTAGTCGATCCGGACAGCACACCGGAAAATTTGGTATTTAACAGAACCGTTACTTTACGCGATACTTGGAATAAAAAATAAGTAATTTGTCATAAGCTTTTATTTCCGGTTGTCTGTTGCTACAAATATTTAATGAAATTATGATGAAAAGAATAGTTTTTATTTTGGTATTAGTATTGTTGCCGGTAATAAGCTTACATAGCCAAGTGCAATTTAAAGCACGGGTGTCTAAAACCGAATTGTCTACAGGTGATCGTTTGCAGGTAAATTTTGAGATTTCTGCCAAATCACAGACAATCAAACAACGCAATTTTACTCCGCCGGATTTTAAAGGTTTTCAAAAAGTAATGGGGCCGAGCACCTCGCAGGAGTATTCATATATCAACGGACGTGTTTCCTCTAAATTTGTTTATAGTTATATTTTACAACCATTAAAAACCGGTAAACTGACAATTGGGTCTGCCACGGTAACAGTTGATGGCCAAACTTATAAAACGCAACCACTAACCATAAAAGTGGTCAAAGGTCAGGCTAATACTTCGCCTGCTGCCCCTGCAGGAATACCCGGCAGTCCAAAAAGTAATAATGTTACTGTCAACGGTAAAGTAGATAATGCTATACTGGTGGCAGAACTTACCAAGACCAATCCGTATGTCAATGAAGCGGTAGGTTTGGTTTACAAGCTATACATTCCGCGTAATTATGGTGTGGTCAATTATAATGAAACCGGACAGCCGCAGTTCAATGGTTTTTGGGCGCAAGATGTTGATAAAAAAATTTCGGGCCCTTATGAAGGTGAGGTCAACGGCAAGCCCTATATTTATTACATATTGCGAAAAAAATTATTATTTCCGCAACATGCCGGCAAATTGGTGCTAAAACCATTGACATTGCAAATAGATTTACAAGTGCCGGTTTATCGTAATTTTTTTGGTATGCGTGTACCCGACTATGAAGTGCAACGTGTGCGTTTGACATCGGGAAAAAAAGTGTTGCGGGTTAAAGATTTGCCTGCCAAAGATCGTCCTGTCGATTTTTCGGGTGCTGTGGGCAATTTCGATTTTAAAATGCAGATAGATAAAAATCAAATTAAAATGGATGAGCCGGTCAATGTCTCATTGCAAGTATCCGGTACAGGCAATCTAAAACTTTTTGATTTACCCAAACTCAAAGCGCCTGAGGGTTTGGAAGTATATGAGCCTCAACATACCGAGCAGGTGCAAACCACTTTTGCAGGAAACAAAGGTTTGGTCAAAGACGATTATGTGATTGTGCCTAATAATGCGGGCAAATTTATCATTCCGGCGGTGAGGTTTGTATATTTTGATCCTAAAAGCGGGCAATATGTGACCAAAACAAGTGATGATATTGTATTATTTGTTACGGGTGACGGCAAACAAAGTCTGCAAAATACTATGGCAAATAATAGAACAGGTGCTGTAGGCAAAGCTCTTGATTTTCGTTTTATAAAAGAACAAGCGCATTTTATGTCACCCAATAGGGAGGTTTTTTACGGGAGTAAGTGGTTTTACAGATTAATTGCCGGATCCGTTATTTTGGCATTTTTGCTTTTTGGTTACTATAAATATACTTCCAACAAGGTGATAGATTTGGCTTACGAAAAACAAAAAAAGAATAGAAATTTGGCCCAAAAATTTTTAAAGGAAGCTAAAAAATCGGTTAATGACAAAGCTGCTTTTTATGCCCATTTGGAAAAAGCGCTGCATAATTTCTTAAAATCCCAGTTGCATATTGATACAGCTGAAATGACACGTGATAATATTCGTCGAAAACTGGTTGAAAAAGGTATTTCACAAAAAAATATTGAACTGTTAATTGATTTGCTAAATCGCTGTGATATGGCACGATATGCACCGGCTTCTACTACCAAAATGACCGATGATTTGGCCGATGCCGAAAAGTTGATGAATCACTTTAAGTAGTTTTTAAAATTTGTAACCATGAAACGACTTATACTATATATATTTATATTGATTTTTGGTTTTGTTTTTGCCCAAACACCCGAATCATTATTTAATAAAGCTAATGCAGCTTATAAAAAAGGCGACTACCAAAATGCCATTTCT
>JAMOMQ010000062.1 GCA_027066995.1 Flavobacteriales bacterium | reverse complement strand
GCGTCCCCAACTGCTGCAAGAAAGTCCATTTTACCCCGGAAAGTGCTTGTTTTTTTAAGGACATATAAGTATTAGTTTTTGTGGATCATTTATTGAGTAAGTATAGTATTGCTTTATTTCTCTTATCATTGCTTATCAATTGTTTACCAATAGTTTTTCTTTTATTGACACCCGGTTTTTACTTTTAATTCTTTATAGCAAAGTTTATGCCTAAACAATTAAATACAGACCAACTTTTCACCGCAAAAATAAAGTTTTTTAACGTAAAACCATTATTAATATTAAAGTATTTAACATACCTCAACACAAGATGATTTATAAGGTATAAATACAAACTTAAGCAACACCGGTTTTTAACCTAACTATTTGAATAAGAAAACAAAACACCTAAAAAATAGAAAGAGCCTTTAGCTAAGACGCACTACATTCTCAACAAACCGCCTACCCATACACCACACCTTAAAAAGCCCGAGCATTATGCCCGGGCTTTTGATTATTAGCAACCGCTATTACCTAAACAACATCCACAATATGCAAAACATTAAACATACCGTTGCGCAACGAATATTGGTGTCCGTTCATCTCTTGATAAAAAGAAACAAAAAACAAAAAGAACGATAAACCGTTACCGGCAGCTAATTGTTGCGGTGCCACACTTACCTGATAGGTTTGCATATCCAAAGGCACCTCCATCATTTGACACATTTGCAAATCAGATTGATGCGTAGCAAAGTCATAATTCAAATGTGCTCCCGAAAAATGCACATGCGTCGCCCCTTCCGGCACGCGCAAATCCTCAAGCGGCACCAAATCCGTTATGGTAAAGGCGGCCGTTGCGGTATCTACTGCAACCGGTTTTAATACCACTTGCATCAAAGGCGCGTGCCTGTTAAAATCAAAACCTTTTAACAGTTGTTTGCCTTGAGGGGTAGCCATCCCTATCCCCACTTGTCGTTGTCCGCGGCTTGAACTGTAATCCAGTTTCTTTACAGCACTAAATGTGCGCGTCATTCTGCCGGTCAGCTTATTATCCTTGGCTTGCTGTAATAAACCGCCAATGGCTTGTCTAAAATACTTCCCGGTGCGTGCCAAATGAGCAAATTCACTCATATTTTCACGTGTTCTTACAAAAGAAGGATCATTCATAATCCTGTCTTTACTAATACCGCCTTTCATACGGACATAATGCCCGTCGGCGGTTTTGTAAAAGGTAATCTCATCAAGACTCCCTTCAATCTTGAATAGGCTTGTGTTTTTAGCCATAATTTTAAAATTTTAAATTAAACAATTATTTATCGGATTCTCTAGATTGCAATCATAATCCACTGCAAATATATAGACTATCAATCTTAGAAAAGTCACACAATTCCTTTATTGTCAGTATTTTACATAAATTTTCAACTTTTTTCATATTTTGTCTCTAAGTGTCAAAATTGGTCATTTTTGGCAAATTTGTCACTAACTCTTCACCGGTTTAAAGCCATACCAAAGCCGTAGTTAAGTCGTAGTTAAGTCGTAGTTAAGCCGTGCTTGGGGTCAAAATTTATAATTTCGACCCTAAAATAGTCCGGCTTTAAAAAAGTTATCAACATTATTTTAACGTTTATCAAACAACAATAGATACAACTTGCTGATAATCAAACGTTTGGAGTTTTCATCATAACGATGTTGATAAGCTATAATAAATTGTCCTTTAAAGGAATAGAATTAACCTTTACTTTTGTGTAAATAATAAATTGTTTTTCTATGCCCACAAGATTAATTTATGCCAAAGACGTAGAAGTGTTATTATCGGTAACCAAGAGAACCGCTTACAGAAAGTTAAACCGGTTAAAAAGAGATTTAAACAAAAGCAAACAGCAATATGTAACCGGCAAAGAATTTTGCGATTACTACGGATTGCCTTTAGAAATACTCAAACAGCTTGATTTTAAAAATAATCAAGTTAAAAATACAATATAATTAATTCTTACCCGTTCTCGATACACTGCATTTCCTGCGTCAATGCAGCACTCGAACTGACACCGAACATCTAATTGATAATCTCACTAGCTATTAGCAGCAACACGTCACTTCGAGTAATTCCCAACTCGCTTCGGAATTGTATCGAGAAGTCACTTCGAGTATTTTTTCCTGTATTCAACAATAGGTCACCTAATAAATATAGGCATAGACTATTCTATATGTAATAATACGAAAAAGGAAGCTGACATAAATAAAATTTAACGATAATCATGTTAGAAGCAGCAATACCCATAAGAGGTTCTTGCGTTAAATTTAAGATTTTGGAACGTAAAAGGCTCTGCTGTTCGAAGTGCCCGAAGGCACGTAGGGCACAAGTTCAGAGCGTTTAGTGGAAAAAATCTATAAATTTAGCAAGGTTCTCTTAAGGTGTCCTTTTTTGCTACTTTTTTGGACAAGCAAATCGAAGATTCACGAATACCAATAATAAATATCAAATAATAATGAGTAAAAAAGTTGAAAAAATAATAGGGGTTACAAAAAAACAAAAAAATCTTAAATAGCTATTTTACAGAAATTTATAGGAGTCTATTGAAATCATATCAAAAACAGAAAAAGCCTGAACATCTTGCCCGGGCTTTTGATTATTAGCAACCGCTATTACCTAAACAACATCCACAATATGCAAAACATTAAACATACCGTTGCGCAACGAATATTGGCGTCCGTTCATCTCTTGATAAAAAGAAACAAAAAACAAAAAGAACGATAAACCGTTGCCGGTTGCCAATTGTTGCGGTGCCACACTTACCTGATAGGTTTGCATATCCAAAAAAGGCACCTCCATGTATTCAACGATAGATTGCCCAATAAATATATAAATAATATTAAATGACTTATTTTAAAATCATGTCGAAAACAGGTGAGAAAATTTGATTGATTCTCAGCCGTTCTCGACACACAGTTTTTCCTACGTCAACGCAGCACTCGAACTGACACCGAATATCTAATTGATAACCTCACTGCCGATTGCAGCA
>JAMOMQ010000061.1 GCA_027066995.1 Flavobacteriales bacterium | reverse complement strand
AAGCCGCTTAAAATGAAGCGGCTTTTTTATATGTTATATTCAATATTATTAATCCATAAACGGATAGCGGTAATCGGTTGGCGGATTAAAGTTTTCTTTGATGGAACGCACTGACATCCATCGAATTAAATTCCACATGCTTCCGGCTTTGTCATTGGTGCCCGAGCCTCTTGCACCACCAAAAGGTTGTTGATTGACCACCGCGCCGGTCGGTTTGTCATTGATGTAGAAGTTGCCGGCGGCATTTTCCAACTTTTTGGTAGCTTGATTGATAACATAGCGGTCTTGTGCAAAAATAGCGCCCGTTAATCCGTAGGGAGAAGTTTTGTCTACCAAATCGAGGCTTTGTTCCCACTCGTCATCTTTGTAAACATAAATAGTTAAAACCGGTCCGAAAAGTTCTTCTTCCATAGTAACATAGTGCGGATTGGTAGTTAAAATAACCGTCGGTTCTATAAAATAACCTTTGCTGTCGTCATAGCCGCCCCCTATAATTACTTCGGCATCTTTGTCTTTTTTAGCATCGGCAATATAGCCGGTGATTTTGTTAAAGGCACTTTGACTGATAACCGCCGTCATAAAATTAGACATATCTTCGGGGCTGCCCATTTTGATGCTTTCCACTTGTTTTTTGAGTTCTTTATAGACTTCGTTCCATTGACTTTCGGGGATATAAGCCCGGGAGGCTGCCGAACATTTTTGTCCTTGATATTCAAATGCACCACGGGTAAGAGCGGTGGCTACAGCTTTGGGATCGGCATCTTTATACATCCAAACGAAATCTTTACCGCCAGTTTCGCCTACAATACGCGGATAGGTTTTATACCGGGCGATGTTTTCGCCTATTTTGCGCCACAAATATTGAAAAACATCGGTTGAACCGGTAAAATGAATTCCGGCAAAGTCGGGGCTGCTCAATACTTGTTCGGTAATCATGGTGGCGCTACCGGCAACCATATTGATAACACCGTCGGGTAAACCGGCTTCTTTAAGTATTTCCATAATCATTTTGGCCGAATACATTTGTGTGCTTGAAGGTTTCCAAACCACTACATTGCCTGCCATAGCCGGCGAAGTGGGTAAGTTGCCTGCAATAGAGGTAAAGTTAAACGGGGTTACCGCATATACAAAACCTTCAAGTGGACGGTATTCCATACGGTTCCATATTTCTTTGGACGAATCGGGTTGTTCTTTATAAATACGTTGCAAGTATTCGGCATTGAAACGCCAAAAATCAGCCAATTCGGCTACGGCATCAATTTCGGCTTGAAAAATGGTTTTGGATTGTCCAATCATAGTAACGGCGTTCATTTTGGCACGGTAGGGACCACTTAACAAATCTGCTGCTTTTAAGAATATGGAAACGCGATCTTGCCAGTCCATAGCTGCCCATTTGTCTCGGGCTTTTAAGGCACTTTCAATGGCTTGTTGCACATGTTCTTTGCCGGCTTTGTGATAAAATCCTATGACATGTTTATGATCGTGAGGCGGTGTTATTTCTTTGGTTTTTCCGGTTTTAATTTCCTTACCGTCAATATATAACGGTACTTCTATTTGTCGATTCCAATAGTCGTTATATGTTTTTAGCACTTCTTCGCGCTCCGGTGTGCCGGGGGCATAAGACAATACGGGTTCGTTTTGAACTTTATCTGTTTTAAAAAATCCTGTAGCCATAATTATTATTTTTAGTTGGTGACCAAAGTTAATAAAAAACCAAATAAAATCTTATGAGTAAATGTTATAATTATACTAAAAAATAGGGCTTTTATTTCGGTCGTAAATTTTATATTAAAATGATTATTTTGGACTAAAGCATAAACCAATTTGGTATTATACCAAAACGACATACAAAATAGTCACTATTTCGTTTCTTTTTTACTTACTCAGCGTCGATAATACTTGTCTGTAGCTACTGCTACTACTGCGTTTTTCTCCTTAATTAAGCAAAGAGGCTGTCTCAAAAGATTAAATTATCTGTCATTCCGAACAAAGTGAGGAATCTCCTGTTTGATAATCAATAACTTATATTTTCATTATTATTTGAATTGTTTAAGAAGAGCCCTTTTGAGACAGCTTCTTATAAATCGATTTGGTATTATATATTTCGGGATAGTTAATGCAATTAAAAAAAAGCTCGCTATTTTATAACAGCGAGCTTTCTAACACAAACAAATTTATCACACAAACAAACATAATAAATTTATAGGCCAAATATACAGTTTAAATTAGCCTGTGACAAAGTTAATTTATAAGCGTAACTAAACAATTAATAAGTGCTGTTAATATTATTTTTTAAGAGATTGCGAACCATGGCTTTTTTTCTGAATGATATAGGAATCAGTTCTTGATTGGTTAGTTTTAGTAAGCCTTCTTTGGTAATACAATGGATGTATTTTTTATTAATCAGATGTGATTGATGTGTTCTGATAAAATATGATTCGGGCAATTCTTTTTCATAGAATTTTAAATTTTTTGAGGTAATAATTTTATTATTAAGTGTTATTATAGTGGTGTATGATCCGTCGGCTTCCAGTCGTATAATATCTTTGACCGGCAGTAAAAAGGTTTGTTCCGATGTTTTGATAAGAATGGTTTTGTGACTCAGACCGAGTTGCTCCTTTTTGAGCTGTGACATTTTTTGCTTATCATTTATTTGGTTGGTCGCTTTTATGACCGCAGCTTTTAACTCATCGGGGTCAATGGGTTTTAGCAAGTAGTCGGTTGCATTAAATTTTATGGCTTTAATGGCATAATTGGCATAAGCGGTGGTAAATATGGTCTGAAACTTATCTTTACATTGGCATTGATGTAATAAATCCAAACCGGTGCCGTCTTTGAGCCGGACATCTAAAAAAACCAAATCGGGGTGATAAAGGTCTATTAACTTTTTTGCCTTAGATACGGTGCCCGCTTCACCTACAATATCTATATCGGGGAACAATTCTTTTAGAAGATATTTTAACACCTTACGGGCATCTATTTCGTCTTCTACGATTAAGACTTTCATTGTTTATTGATGTGTTAATTTTGTTGCAAGTTATAAAAAAAACTTAAACTTTAGGTTTATTTGTCATATTTTAATAAACAAAAGCGGACTTTAGTGCCTTGGGTCAATTTGGTTATTTTAAAGCTGTCAATAATTTCTTTGCCCATTATCTGCAGTCTTTTTTTAAAGATATCCAAAGCATGCTCTTTGCCGTCATTTTTGGGATAAAATCCTGAGCCGTTATCTATAATTTCAAAACAGATTAAATCGTTGTCCGGACTGATTTTAATAGTCAAATGACCTTGATATTTAATATTATTAAAACCATGTTCTATGGCATTTTCAACAAAAGGTTGTAAAATCATTGGCGGTATATAGGTTTCAATTGTATTGATGGATTTATCTACTATTATGCTATAATCAAATTTGTCTTTATACCGGAATTTTTGTGTGTCTAAATAATTTTTGATCATTTTTAATTCTTCTTCCAAACTGATATGTTTTTTTTGAATATAATCAAAGTTTTGACGAATTAGTTGGGCAAATTTTGATAAATACGTAGCAGATATTATGGGTTTATTTTCTATTAAAGAATTTTGAATGGAAGATAATACATTAAAAATAAAATGCGGATTCATTTGAGATCTCAATACTTTCTGTTCTAAAATAAATTGTTTTTGTTTAAGGTTGAGCCGGTCTAAACGATTAAGCTGATATGAAATCAATAGCCCCAGTAAAAATACTATAATGATAAATATAAAAATAATCCTGTTTTTGTTGTTTATTTGTTGTGCTTGAGCCAGTTGTTTTTGTTTATTGAGCAATTCCAAATTGTTTTCAATAGCTAATTGGTTTTCATTAGTATTTTGATTTTTAACAAGTTCTGATAAGGAGTCTTTTATTTGTAAAATTTTCAGCGCTTCTTTATTATGATTTTTATTTAATATAATGCGTAAAAGTTTATCATATAATTGTATTTTTTCGTTATAATTATGATTGGGAACTGCAATTGCTTTCTTTATAAAATAAATAGCAGAGTCTTGTTGGCCTGTTGATAAATATAAATCGGATAAATTGGCATAAACATTAATAGATTCATAGTGATATTTTTTTGCCAAGTTCAAAGCTTTTTTATAGTAATTAAGACTTTTTTGTTTGTTTTTAGTATATTGAAATGTCAAAGCTCCCAAATTATTAAAGGTTTCAATAATGTAAACCGAATCGGTGTCTTTGGTTATCAGTTCTAAAGACTTTAGTGTATAATCGTAGGCTTCTTTTATTTTTCCTTGTTCCTGGTATAAAATGGCTATGTTGTTATATATAGCGGAGATTCCTTCGGTATCTTTTAATTTTTGAAACATTTCTCCGGTTTTTTTAAGATATTCAATGGCTTTAGCATTGTTTTTATCTAAATAATATATATGAGCCAATTCACCATATACCCGGCTGATTATGGTAGAGTCTTTAAGTTCGTTAGCCAGGGTTAATCCTTTGAGTAAAGTTTGGACTGCCTGACTTTTTTTATTTATATACGAATAGCTGATACCCATATTAACCAGTGTTTTGGCTGTCATTTCTTTCAAAAAATATTTTTTAAAGATTATTAAAGCTTTATTATACTGTTCAATGGCTTCAAAATTTTTATCTATAATAGATAAGTCATTGGCATTTTCAAACAAATAATAGCCATGTGACAGCTCGTTATTTTTGGTATGTTTTATAAGGCTATCCCATTTGGTTAAGCGAATGTTGATAGGGTATTTTTTTATACTGTCAATTATTATTTTAGGATTTGTGTTTTTTTCTGATTTTTCTGAATTTGTAAAATGACATTGCAGATTAATAAAAAGAATCAAAAGCCCTAAAAACAGATATGACCATTTTTTTAAAGAGTTTTTCACTTGTAGTTTTTTAAAGGGTAAATATAAATAAATTTTTTGCAAAACAAATGACCTTATACCAAATACAGATTAATCCGATATTTTGCTTCTTTTTTACTACTCTGCGTCAAAAATACTCGCTCGTATCTACCGTTATTTATGTTTTTTTTATCCTTGATTAAGCATTCCTAAATTTCTGACTATTCTATAAATGTATTGGGTATTATGTTGTCATGTTCTAGTTTTTGTATCTTTACATTTTGCAAACTATATAATATGTTGCCACAAGTTATTGACCGGTCCAAATTTTATCTTATTACTTTAAGGGGTATTTCCGTATTGGCCAAGTTTTTATTTACAACTTTCTATTTTAAATATTCAGAAGTGGCTTTTGGTGAATATAGCTTGGTGGCAACCACTATTGTTTTGTTGGTTTTTTTAATGGGAATGGATTTTTACAGTTATGCCAATCGTGCTATTTTGGAACCCGGCAGTCATCCGCAAAAGATTATTTTTAATCAATTTGTATTATACATTATATTATATATCATTTTATTGCCTGTTGTTTATCTAATATTTAAATTAGAGCACTTTTTGATGCATTATTTTTGGTTATTTTATTTGGTTTTGATAACCGAACATCTCAATTTGGAATTTTACCGCTTGATGTTTGTATTTAAAAAACCTTTGGCTGCCAATATCAATTTATTTTTGCGTAATGCTTTGTGGGTGTTGGTGGCTGTATTGTTTTTGTTGGTTTATAAAAGAATTGATATTTACACGGTTTTAGCCTTATGGCTGGCCGGCAATATGGCAGCTTTATTGTTTTCATTTGCCATAAGTTTGACCAAACGACAAAAAATCAGCTTGCAGCATTTCAAGTTTGATAAATCTTGGATAATCAAAGGTGTTTATGTGAGTCTGCCATATATATTGGGCTCGTTGGCTTATAAAACTATTGAATTTTCAGACAGGTATTTGATTGATTTTTATTTGGGGAAAAAAGCTGTGGGCATTTATGCCTTTTTTGCCAATATGGCCAATGTGCTCAATATAGTTTTGTTTACTTTGGTGATTTCGGTTTTATATCCTGTGATGGTCGAAAGTATAATGAAACAACAAAAGCACTTGTTTAGACAAACTTATGAGCGGTTCAAAAAAGAAATTATTTATTATGCCTTGGCTACGGGTTTATTGTTGTCGGTGTTTTTACCGGTGGTTTTAATTTATATAGGTAAGACGGCTTATGTGTCACAAATTTATATATTTGGTTTGTTGCTTTTGGCTAATATGGCTTTAAACTGGTCTTTTTTGTATCATTTTGTTATTTATGCTCACAAAAAAGACTGGCAAATATTTAAAGCAACAGCTTGGGCAGCTGTGGTTAATATTTTGCTCAACGTTATATTGATACCAGACTGGGGCATAGCAGGGGCGGCTATGGCTACTTTGATGAGTTTTTCTGTATTGGTGGTTTTAAAATATAAACAAGCAAAGATTTTAATGATTTTTATGAATAATAATAGCGGTTAAAGATTTTATTAAAATTGTCTTTATAAGCTTCTCCAATAGTTATTATTTCATTATTTACCGATATTTTGTGATTATTGATACGACCGTCAAAAAATTTCGGTGACAGGTTAACAATGTAAGCATCATTAACTCTGACAAAATATGGCGGTAATTTGTCTGTTAATTTTTTTAAAGATGTTTTTAAATAGTAAATTTGATTATCTTGGGTAATAAACCAAATATAGTTTTTTCTAAACTCTTTGTTATAGGCCATTAAAAATTTGATATCACTGGTAAAAAATGCAATATCTTCAAATAAAACCATTTTGCGTGTCAAGTCATTTGAACTAAAATTTTTTATAATATCCAGATAGTTGACCAAGCCGGAAATGCCTAATTTTTGTATGTCATTTTGTGTTTTTTCGGTTTTGTTTTGGTGCCTTTTTAAGGCTGTGTAAATTGCTCTTTTAAGTTCGCCGGCATTAATTCTGGGTTTGGTTTTGACCAAATATTGCTCATGATGTGTCTCTAAAGCCCGTGCAAAAAACATATCACTGTCATAATCCGTAACATAAATAAATGGAATGTTAAATTCATTATAGAGTATTTTGCCTAAATCAATACCCGAAGCTTCTCCTTGTAATTTGATGTCTAAAAGAACCAAATCAGGCTTTTTAAGGTTAATTTTTTCTAAAGCTTCAGCCACACTCGGCGTGTAACTTGCAATGTCAAACCCCTCTTTAGTAAGTATTTTTTTCATTCGCCGGTATAATATGGCTTCATCTTCTACTATGAGTATGTGTTCGTTCAATGTTTTAGGTATTTAGATATTTGATAAAAATGTTTAAAAACTGTTTTATCCCCAAAAATAAAGAAATTTTCATTGAAATAAGGCGAATTTTCACTATTAATTTTTTTTATGAAAATATTGGGGGAAATTTGCTTCAGCTACATTAAAGTTTCGTTTAGCTTAATGTAAGTTTGTTTGTTTGTTACCCTGGAACATCCGGCGTGTCTTTTTAGAAGCGCCGGATTTTCTTTTGTGATAGGCAAATTATACATCTAATTTATAACACTGTTTTTTTTGATAAATATATTAATTTTCTAATTATTCCGTAGTGTTTCAACGACGATGATTATAGATTCTTTATTTTCACTGTTTTTAAAGAGATTCTCCCTAATAACCGACAGATTTTCATTTTTATTTATATATGTTTATACATGTTTATAACTTTGTGTCATAAATATTTGGAAATTACTTGTTAACTTAAATTTGCATTATTAAAAATCGCCTTTAAATATTAGGGGCGATTTTTTTATTATACAGATATGCGTATCTTTGTAGCTTAAATTTAAACAGCGTTTTATGCATTTATCCGAACAAGAAATTGTAAGAAGAGAGTCTCTAAAAAAATTAAGAGATTTGGGAATTGATCCTTATCCGGCAGAGGAATATCAAGTTACTGCCAAACTAAAAGATATTTTAGATAATTTTGACAAGTATGAAGGGCGTGAAGTCCAAGTTGCCGGCCGTATCATGAGCCGCCGTATTATGGGCAAAGCTTCATTTGCCGAATTAAAGGACGGAACGGGGCGTATGCAGATATATATTAATCGTGATGAATTGTGCCCGGGTGAAGATAAAACCATGTATAATACCGTATTTAAAAAATTGTTGGATATCGGTGATATCATTGGCGTCAAAGGTGAAGTGTTTAAAACACAGGTAGGCGAGCCCTCTATCAATGTTAAAGAATTAACGGTTTTGTCCAAATCTTTACGTCCTTTACCGGTCGTAAAAGTAGATGCCGATGGTAAAGTGCACGATGCCTTTTCGGATCCTGAGTTGCGTTATCGCCAGCGTTATGTCGATTTAATTGTCAATGATAAAGTCAAAGATACTTTTATAAAACGTAGCAAAATAATTGATACCATGCGCCGTTTTTTTAACGATCGTGGTTATTTGGAAGTAGAGACACCTGTTTTGCAACCTATTCCCGGAGGTGCAGCTGCCCGTCCTTTTATTACGCATCACAACGCCTTGGATATTCCTTTATATTTGCGCATTGCTAATGAATTGTATTTAAAAAGATTAATAGTTGGTGGTTTTGACGGTGTGTATGAATTTGCCAAAGATTTTAGAAATGAGGGAATGGACAAAACACATAACCCCGAGTTTACGGTTATGGAACTCTATGTGCCTTATAAGGACTATAACTGGATGATGAATATGACCGAAGAGCTGCTCGAAAAGATTGCCAAAGAAGTTACCGGTGATACCAAAGTAAAAATGGGTGATAAAATTATAGATTTTAAAGCACCTTATGCCAGAGTCCCCATTTTAGATGCCATAAAAGAACATACCGGTTACGATTTACATGGCAAGTCGGAGGAAGAAATACGAGAGATAGCAAAAAAATTGGATATTGAAGTAGATGAAACCATGGGAAAAGGGAAATTGATAGACGAAATTTTTGGAGAAAAATGCGAACACCACTATGTGCAACCTACATTTATAACCGATTATCCCAAAGAAATGAGTCCGCTAACCAAAGCACACCGAAGTAAACCCGGTTTGACCGAACGTTTTGAGTTGATGGTAAACGGTAAAGAATTGGCCAATGCTTATTCGGAGCTTAATGACCCGATAGATCAACGTGAACGCTTTGAAGCACAATTGCGTTTATCGGAAAAGGGTGACGATGAGGCCATGTTTATTGACCAAGATTTTTTAAGGGCGCTGGAATATGGCATGCCTCCCACTTCGGGTATTGGCATCGGTATAGACCGTTTGACTATGTTTTTGACGGATAATGACAGTATTCAAGAGGTTATTTTCTTTCCGCAAATGAAACCTGAGAAAAAAGCAGTTGCATTGACCGACGAAGAAAAAACCGTCTTACAATTGCTCAAAAAACAGTCACCTGTTTCACTCAATGATTTAAAAGCTCAAAGCGGATTATCCAACAAAAAATGGGATAAAGCGATAAAAGGCTTGACTAAAAAGAAACAAGCCAAAGTAGACAATACCGATAAAGGTTTGTTTGTCAAGTTGTTAGATTGATGCTTTTAAGTATTATTTAAACCAATAAAAAAGCCGGCTGTTTAAGCCGGCTTTTTTGTTTACTTAAAATAAATTTTATTTATTCTGCAGTTTCAGTTTCTGCATTATTTTCGGTTTCTGCTTGCGCTGCAGCTGCCGCTTCTTCGCGTTTGGCTTCGGCAGCGGCTTTAGCCTTAGCTTCAGCTATGGCTTTTTCGTCTCTGATTGGGGTAACTTCAAATTCCAAATCGACTATTACATCGCGGTGCAAACGCACTTTAGCATTGTATTTACCGATTCTTTTGACATTGCCACCAATGACATTGATATACTTTTTATCAATATCAAACCCTTCTTTGGCTAAAATTTCGGCCAAATTTTGGTTGTTGATAGATCCGAATAATTTATCACCGGCACCAACCTTAGCAGGTATTTTAATTTGTAATGCTTTGAGTTTTTCCGCCAATTTTTGAGCTTCTTCAACTATGTGTTTTTCTTTAAAAGCTCTTTGTTTAAGTTTTTCTGCCAATACTTTTTTGGCTGAAGGTGTAGCTAATATGGCATACCCCTGCGGTATCAAATAATTTCTTCCGTATCCGTTTTTAACCGTGACAATATCATCGGCAAAACCTAAGTTTTCAACGTCTTTTAATAATATAATTTCCATCGTTCCTTCTTTTTTATTTTAACATATCTCCTACATAAGGCATCAAAGCTAAGTGACGCGCTCTTTTGATTGCTTTGGCTAATCTTCTTTGATATTTTAAAGAAGTTCCGGTAATACGACGTGGTAAAATTTTACCTTGTTCGTTGACAAATTTCATTAAGAAATCGGGGTCTTTGTAATCGATATATTTAATACCGTATTTTTTAAAACGGCAATATTTTTTTTGATTGGGTTTGACTTCAATATCCAATTGCGTCAAATATCTGATTTCGGATTGTTTTCCTGAACTTTGATCTAAGCCTGCCATATTCCTTATTTTTTAGATTCTTTAATTTTTTCTCTTCTTTTTTCTGCCCATTCTGCGGCATACTTGTCTAACTTGGTAATCAAGTGACGCATAATGCGTTCGTCACGTCTAAACATCAAATCCAGTTCTTTGACATCTTCCGGGTTTAATTTGAATTCGATCAAATTATAAAAGCCGGTCTTCTTGTGTTGGATAGGATAGGCCAATTTTTTAAGCCCCCAATCTTCTTTCCAAATAATCTCACCGCCTTTGGAAGTTAAAAAATCTTCAAATTTCTTAACTGCTTCCTTTACCTGATCGTCAGATAAAACGGGAGTTAAAATGAAAACAGTTTCATAATGGTTCATAATCTATTTGTTTTTATATAATTGGCTGCAAAGATAAAAAATATTTTTGCAATTATGCCTTATTTTTTAATAAATGTTTTTGTATAAGCTATTTTATCGTTTTTTAATTTTAAAACATAATTGCCTTTAGGTAAATGGCTTATATAAATTCGGTTGGCATATTTATGTAACGGATAAATGCGTCCTGCCATATCTATGGCTTCCGCTTGCATATCTTGCATCTCCAAATTTTTGATATTTATGATTTCAACAGCAGGGTTGGGATAAATTTCAAGCTTGTTCTTTTTTATTTCTGTTAGATTTGATACATCCTCTTGCATTTCGGCAAAATCACTTTGTACATAATCGCCGGTACTTTGACCATTGCCGTTAGCCAAATTAATGGCATAATACATTTTTAAAGTGCCGTGTCCTGCTGCCGGAGCCGTCCAATCAAACAACCAGTCTCCTGCCGTAGTGCTGCTTGATGTATGTGTAATATAGGTGTTGTTTTGAATGGCTTGAGTTGATCCGCTTACAGCTCCAAATACACCCTGTTTTTGATGGTTGTTGTCTTCAACGGTTGCTTCAAAACCGAATTTTGAATTGGAAGTTCCCCCTACGGTTAAATGTATGCGATAGGTTTGTCCCGGTTGGTAAGTTGCCGGAAAATTTTGTAGAGCAATAGAAGGCATATAGCTGTTGCCGTCAGCTGTATGACATTGGGTGCATGTGCGACCGTTATCTCCCGGAGAACCGGAGTAACCAAAAGGTGCGCCGCTGGAATAAGATAATAAAAAGTAGGCGGGAATTAATAATATTAATAAGTAAGTATTTTTTTTCATAGTTACAGGCTTTATTTGTTAATGTGGCTAAAATATGAAAAAAAATCATAGCACACAAAAAGCCCGCCTAAGCGAGCTTTGTATTTACCGTAAAAACAGTAAAATTATTTTTTATGTCTGGGTTCTGACGAAACAGTCAGTTTTTTTCTTCCTTTGGCACGACGGCGCGCTAATACCTTACGGCCTTCTTTTGATTCCATTCTTTCACGAAAACCGTGTTTGTTTCTTCTTTTTCTTTTAGATGGTTGATAAGTCCTTTTCATAATACGATCTATTTAATATTATTGTTGTTTTTGTATTGCCCCGATTTAAGGCCATCAAAAATTTTCTGCAAAGCTATGAATTTTTTTTTAAACTAAAATATTTTTCTATATTATCTCAAAGAAAATATTTGATAGCTCAAAAACACATATTATTTAAAAATAAAACTAAAAATGTAAAACTATTTAATTGTTTTTGTTAAAAAATGGTGTTAAATATAAAAAACGCTTCATGTTGTTGAATTTTATGATTATAATCATTTTTCGCAAGTTTTTTTATAACTTTGCTTTTTGATATTAATATACTATAAATGGTATATATGCATTATCATATTTTTACTTAAAAAAGTTATTCAATGAAAAATTGTAATCTTTGTTTAATACACCAATTAAACTCTTTTAAAACTCTTTCTAAAAAAGATCTGGATTATATTTCGGAACATAAAAAAGTCTTGCACTTTAAAAAAGGCGATTTGATTTTGGAAGAAGGAAAGCCCAGTCGTTATGTTTACTGTTTAATGTCCGGTAAAGGTAAGTTGTCCAAATATAACTCATCGGGTAAGGAACAGATTATCAGATTTGTAAAATCAGGTAATTTGATAGGTTACCGGTCGGTTTTTAATGATGAGGCCATTACCTTAAATTTAACGGCTATTGAAGACGTAACCGCCTGTATGATTCCAAAAGATGTTTATAAAAATTTATTGTCAAACAAAGATTTCACTCTCGAAATGCTGCGTTTGCTCAGCAACGACTTGAAACTGGCCAATATGGTTATTTCGCATTTGGCGCAACATTCGGTTAGAGAGCGTTTGGCCGAAACTCTGTTGCACCTCGAAGATGTTTTTGGGACAGATCGTGAAGGTCATATCAATATTTTATTGTCTCGTGAAGAATTGGCCAATATTATCGGCACGGCTTCCGAGTCTGTCATAAGAATATTGTCATCCTTTAAAAAAGAAAATATTATCCATTCCAAGGCAAAAAAAATCAAACTTTTGGACAAAAAACGTTTGTATAATATAGCTGAAGGTTTAGAACCGAAATAAATTATGAGCGTTCATAAAGAGTATAAAAAAATTACCACCAAGCGTTTGTTTGATATGAAACAAGCCGGTGCTAAAATTGCCATGCTAACGGCTTACGATTACACTATGGCCAAAATTTTGGATGCATCGGGTATAGATATTATTTTGGTGGGCGATTCGGCTTCCAATGTCATGGCCGGCCATGAAACCACTTTGCCTATTACATTAGATCAAATGATTTATCATGCCGGTTCGGTTGTTAGGGCGGTTGACCGTGCCTTGGTAGTTGTAGATATGCCTTTTGGCACTTATCAGGGCAATTCTAAAAAAGCTTTGGAATCGGCCATTCGCATAATGAAAGAATCAGGAGGTCATGCCGTAAAAATGGAAGGTGGCGAAGAAATTGCCGAGTCAATCACGCGTATTTTAAGTGCCGGTATTCCGGTGATGGGACACTTGGGGTTGACACCACAATCAATTTATAAATTCGGTACTTATACCGTTAGAGCCAAAGAAGAAAAAGAAGCTGAAAAATTAATTAAAGATGCCAAATTGTTAGAAGAATTAGGTGTCTTTGCCTTGGTTTTGGAAAAAATTCCGGCAAAACTGGCTCAAAAAGTAGCACAAAATCTCAGTATACCCGTTATAGGCATTGGTGCCGGAGCTGGTGTGGACGGTCAGGTATTGGTGATGCACGATATGTTGGGCATGACCAAAGATTTTAGTCCGCGCTTCTTGCGTCGTTATGCAGATTTGCATACCATTATGTCCGAGGCTTTTACCCGATACATCAATGATGTTAAATCATTAGAATTTCCCAATGAAAAGGAACAATATTAGGGTTTATGAATAACCTGTAATTTATGAGCTTAATAAACATAGCTACTTTTAATAATGCCACCGAAGCCTATTTGCTTAAAGCCAAATTGGAGAGTGAAGGGATTCCTGCTTTTGTATTTGGTATAAGCCTCAAAATTAGTTTATTTTGAAAACATCCCCTGATAACATTCAAATAGTTTATGAAGACAATCACATTATTGTA
>JAMOMQ010000060.1 GCA_027066995.1 Flavobacteriales bacterium | reverse complement strand
TTTGAATTAATCAAATCTGCTTGTTTGAATAAAAGGTTATTTATTTGAAAAATTGAACTATTACTTTTTAAATACTTGAAATATTTAAAAAAATGAGATTGTCAAATACATTTTTCAGGCACTTATGTAGATGCTAACGGTGTCACCCATGCCATATCGGGAGATATACAAGTGCAATTAGATGTTCTACATCAACAAGCTTAAGTTATAATTGTGCAGATGTAACCATAGTATCAAAGTTAATTAAACTATAAATGATAAAATCATAAAGAAATAATATAAAACCATATATTTGTAACAAATACTACATATTTTTGTGTTTGAAATCTTTATCCTGATGAAATTTTTTTTGGCAAATGTTTTTACGATGTTAATGACTTTGGGTTTAAATGCCCAGGCTTATAAACATTTTACCATAGAACAAGGATTGCCCGGTAACAGGATTTATAAAATATTGCAAGACAACAAAGGTTTTATATGGATAGCTACAGATAAAGGTCTTTCACGTTTTGACGGAGCCTTTTTTAAAAATTACACTATTAAAGACGGCTTGCCCAGTAACGATATTTGGGATATTGAAATTACACCGGATAATAAAATATGGTATTTTACCCGTTCCAATCGTTTGGGATATGTTTTAGACAACAAGATTCGTAGTTTTAGGGCTATAGATAGTGCTTTTTTTTATCCGATGCCTCATGTCAAAAGTGGAAATATTGTAGGTTTTAAAAGTTATGGTAAAAATTACAGGCTTAAAAATAACTATTGGCAGGTTCAAAATTTTATAACGGGAGATGATACCGCTACTTTAATACGATTTGATGTTATACATACAAATATAGCTTATATCAAGGCAGTAGAAAAATCTGCTTCTAAACAAAAAAAAAGAATACATTATTCGGTTTTTAATAAACAAGGCAACTTGGTAACCGGTTTTGAAAACCCCATATTAAATAACAGTTTAATAGGTCAAATTAATGACAGTTTGCTTGTTTTAAATTATGAAAAAGGTGTCAATATTTTTAACTTAAATACGTTAAAATCTTACCTCATTAAAATTCCGGACATATTCCGGCATCATTTTGTCAGAGTTATTGCAACTCCAAATGAAGTGCAGATAACTACACAAAATTTGTGGTATCGATTAGGAGCCGATTACCAATTAAAAGACAAGCATCTTTTTGATTCAAAACTGCAATTAAATACTATTTTTAAAGACAAATTGGGAAATTTTTGGGGAATGACCTATGCCAAGGGCATTTACTTTTTTCCTAAAAACAGTTTAGATTCAAAAAGCTATTTAAAACAACATCCCGTTCAGTTTCTTAAAGAAATTAAGGGTCAACTGTTTGCCGGAGTTGTCAATGAAGGTGTATATAAATTTGATTCAATTTCAAAGCGGTTTTATCCCTTTTTTAAAGCACAAGATTATTTTTTCGATTTATTATATTTTGATGACGATTATTTTACGGTTTTGGCCAACAAAAAGATGTATAGCCGGCGATTTGATAAACTGGACAGTTTGCCTCGTTTTGGCAAGGGTGCTATAAATTATCATGGTGGTTATGCTGTTCGCGAAATGGATGCTGTGTCAGTTTATGACAAAGATTTTAAGCTGCTCAAAAAATATCATGTGGTAGGTTCTAATGTTTTAATTGAAGGCAAAAATAGTCTGATAGCCGGCACACCTGTAGGTTTATTTACCATTAGTAATGACACTGTCCATTGTGTTAGTATTGATGCAAAGCCGGACATTCCCATAGTATCATTGGCTAAAATGGGTGCTTCGGTTATTATAGGCACAGACGGATACGGCGCTTACCTTTGGAATTCAAAAAACAAATTTATTTTTATGTCCGAAACCAAAGATTTAATCGTCAATCATATTCATGTTGACGGTAAGCGTTTTTGGTTAGCTACGCATAACGGCGTGATGGCTTATAACTATACGGGAGACAGTCTGCATTTTGAAAAAATTTTAAGAAAGACAGACGGTTTGATATCCGACCATGTCAATCATGTTTTAACCTACAACCGGCAATTGTTCACTTCAAATTTTAGTGGCGTATTATCAGTGCCGTTAAATCAGGAAGAAATATTTCCAATACAAAAAATATATTTCAAATCGGTAGCATATAATCAGCAACCTATAAATGATGACTTACGTGAAGTAACTTTTGTAAAAGACAACAAATTGGTGTTTAATTTCGGGTTGATAGATTATTCGGGACAAGAGCACAACCGGTATTTCTTTAAACTGGCACCTTTGCAAAATAAATGGGTGGAGGTGCATTCCAAAAGTGTTAATTTTAATAATTTGGCCCCTAATGATTACATTTTTCAAATAAAGGTAACCAATCCTTACCGGCAAGAATTGGTTAAAGCCTATCATTTTAAAATAAAACCTCTTTGGTGGCAAAAATCTTGGGCTAAATTATCATTTGTTGTAACCGGACTTGCCGGTTTATTTTTAATAGGCTATTATACCCGTAAAAAAGAACTGCAAAAACAACGTAAAAAATTATTGGCCGAAAAACAAATGGCAGAGTTTGAACTGCATGCTTTGCGCAGTCAAATGAATCCCCACTTTGTATTTAATTCGCTCAATGCCATTTTATATTATATCAATGATGAAAATTTTGATAAATCGGAAACTTATCTTATTCGTTTCTCAAGATTGATTCGTATGATATTTGAATTTTCTCGAAAGAAGACCATAAAATTAAAACAAGAAATAGCACTGTTAAAGTCTTATTTAAATTTAGAAAAAATGCGTTTTGGCGATGATTTTAATTATTGTTTTGATATTGATCCGGATTTGGATTTAGAGCAAGTTGAAATACCTACCTTGTTGTTACAACCCATTGTTGAAAATGCAGTTAATCACGGTATTTTTCATAAAAACGGCAAAGGCACTATTTGCTTGTTTTTTAAAAAATTGAATACCAATACTTTTGAAGTAAAAATAATGGATGATGGTGTAGGTGTAAAGAGATCTAAAGAAATCAATGAAAAATCTTTAAAAAAACACCAATCCAGATCCACACAAATATTACAAGATCGCATTAAACTTTTGAATAAATCAGGGCAATGGCAAATTATATATCTAATTGAAGATTTAACCGCTTCCGATGCAAAATTTAATACAATAGTCACTTTAAAAATTTCCAAATTATGATTACAAGTATCCTCCTTGACGATGAAGCCAAAGCTTTAAAAATGCTTGAAAAAAAGTTAGTTAAAAATTTTCCGGATATTGATATTTTAGCGACTTATCAAGAGCCCGAAAAAGCAGTTGAAGCCATAAAAACCAAAAGACCGGATTTGGTTTTTTTAGATATTGCCATGCCCAATATGAGTGGTTTTGATGTGCTTTCGCAATTTGATAATCCGGAGTTTGAAGTCATTTTTGTAACGGCTTATGACAGTTATGCCATACAAGCCATACGGCATTCGGCTATCGGTTATATTGTAAAACCTATTGATGAGGAGGCATTGGTCGAGGCTGTAAAAAAGGCTCTTAATAATATTCAATTAAAGGTTGCCAAGAAAAATAATAAGATATTATTGGATTTATTAACCCAGAAGAGTAATACCATTTCTATCCCGACACAAGAAGGTTTCATTTTTGTCAAATTAGAGAGTTTGGTTCGATTGGAAGGCTCGGACGGATATACCAAAATAATTTGTAAAGATGATAAAGAATATTTGAGTTCGTATAACTTGGGAAAATTTATAGAGATATTAAAAGACAAAAGTTTTTTTCAGGCACACCGATCACACATAATCAATTTGAAATATGTTACCGGTTATATCAACGAGGGTTATGTTGAACTTTTAAATAAAACAACAGTGCCACTATCAAAGTCCAAACGTAAAGATTTTTTGAACTTGATGAAAACCTTATAAGATATTTAAGAGGGTTTTTGCCACTTTTTCTGGAGCAATACTTTCCCAAATATTATCAAATCCTTCAAAGGTTTTATTGCCGTAAACAGAAGTCGGTAATTGCGGATATTTTATCCGGTCTGCTATAAGTTGCCATTTTTTGTTTTGTCCAAATGGTGCAAATCCGGCATGCGGATGTGTAGCCCCCCAAACATTGACCACCGGCACTCCGTATAAGGCAGCCAAATGCGCATTGCCCGAATCCATACTGAACATTGCGTTTAGTTTGCTGATCAATGCCAATTCTTCGCTAAAGCTAAAGATACCGGCTATATTGACCACGCGGTTCCGGTCTATGGCCTCCAAAACGTCCAGACTCTTTTTTTCAGCCGGACTTCCGAGTAAAACTATATTGGTATCAAGACTTTCTTTTAAAATCAAATGGATGACACTTGTTATTTTATCCAAAGGATATTGTTTGCCTTTATGAGCGGCAAAAGGAGCAATTCCTATTATTTTTTGTCCTTCAAAATTTTGCAAAAACAATGACACAGACGAAGGGATATTAATTGGTAGGGGTTTAAATTTTTGCAAATTAACTGTCAACCCCAAAGTTCTAAATACATCTGCATAGCGTTCATGTGTTGTTTTTAAGGCTTTAAACACTTTATTTTTGGGACGTGTTAAGGCTTTTTTTTCTTTTCGACCTTTATCAATAACAGCAATTTTATATCCGGACAACCTAAACAAGTTGCGAATCACTTTGGTGCGTAAGACATCGTGCAAATCTGCAATGGCATCCGGTTTTTCTTGACGAAGAAAGTTGAAAAGTTTAAATAATCCGGACAAGCCTTTGTAATCTTTATTTAAGTTTACGCCTAAAAATTTGACACGCGACAGGTTTTCAAAAATCGGTTGAAAAAAGGGGCGGGATACCATGATTATTTCCACATCGGGATGTTGGTCAAGCAAGGTTTTTATTACGGGCACCGTCATGGCAACATCGCCCATAGCCGAAAACCGGAAAACCATTATTTTTTGCATAGAAATTTATTGTGCAGGTTCGCTAAATTGGCGTTGGGCGGCTTCTCTGTCAAGCATAAATAAACCGCTGCCGTTGCCACCAACCAGTTTTAATTGTGCCAGCATGTCAGAAACTGTTGATTCTTCCTCAACTTGTTCGTCGACAAACCATTGTAAGAAATGAACCGTAGCATGGTCTTTTTCGTCTATTGATAAACTGACCAAATCATTGATTAGTTTAGTAACATGTTGTTCATGATTCAAAACATCTTCAAATACATCTATGATATCTTTCCACTTATGTTTGGGTGTTTCAATAGCTTTGAGTTTAACCTTACCGCCGCGTTCCAATACGTAATCATACATTTTCATGGCGTGAAATTTTTCCTCTTCGTATTGGGCACGCATCCAGTTGGCAAAACCAATCAGGCTGATGTCGTTGAGGTAAGCAGACATAGACAGATATAAATAGGCCGAAAAAAATTCAGCGTTAATTTGTTCATTCAGAGCTTTTTCTACTTTTTTTGAGAGCATAATTATTATTTTAAAATTTGCAAATTGTAACGACACAAAGATACAAATATTCCCGGGTAATAATTTACTTTTCAGAGCTTTTTTCTTCCGGATTGAACCACTTCAGGATGATACCGGCTTTATGTTTTCCTATGATTTCGGCTAATTGGTTTTCGGGCGTGTTTTTAATTCTTTGCACCGATTTAAAATGTTTCAAAAGTTCTAACACGGTTTTGGGACCGATGCCGGGGATTAGCTCCAACTCGGATTGCAAGGTGCTGTTTCTTCTTTTTTTACGGTGAAAAGTTATACCAAAGCGATGGGCTTCGTCACGGGCTTTTTGGATAATACGCAATGTTTCGGATTTTTTATCGAGATATAGCGGCACCGGATCGTTGGGGTAATATATTTCTTCGAGTCGTTTGGCAATGCCTATAATGGATATTTTGCCATACAGACCTAATTTTTTTAAGCTTTTTACGGCAGAAGACAATTGTCCTTTACCGCCGTCCACAATAATGAGTTGCGGCAATTCTTTTTGTTCGTTCAACAGGCGTTTGTAGCGACGTTCAATTACTTCGGCCATAGAGGCAAAATCATCAGGCCCTACTACGGTTTTGATATTAAAATGCCGGTATTCTTTTTTGGCCGGTTTACCGTTTTTAAAAACCACACAAGCTGCTACCGGATTGGTTCCTTGTATGTTGGAGTTGTCAAAACATTCAATATGGCGAGGTTCAGCGGGCAGTCGTAAATCTTGTTGCATTTGTTTCATCAACCTGTTGACATGTTTGTCGGGGTCGGTGAGTTGCATTTGTTTGAGTTTTTCTAACCGGTAATAGACGGCGTTTCGGCGTGACAATTCCAATATTCGTTTTTTATCGCCTATTTTGGGAATGGTTTTTTTGATGTCGTTTAATATGTCAATTTCAAAAGGCAGGTATATTTCTTTGGTGTTTAAGTCAAAACGTTGCCGTATTTCTACAATAGCCAATTCGAGGAGCTCTTTGTCGGTTTCTTCCAGTTTCTTTTTCATTTCAATGGTATGCGATCTTATAATGGCACCATGTCCTATTTGCAAAAAGTTGATATAAGCTGTTGTGGCGTCCGAAACTATAGAATAGACCTCTACATTATTAATACTTGGATTAACTACGGTGGACCGGGCTTGATAATTGGCCAGAGATTCCAGTTTTTCTTTAATTTCTTGTGCTTTTTCAAACTCCAGTTTTTCGGCAAATTTTTTCATTTCCCTTTCAAAAAAACGGAGGGCTTCTTTAAAATTGCCTTTGATAATATTTCTGATTTGTTTGATGCTTTTCAGATAGTCATCCTCTGATTGATAACCGACACATGGCGCTTTACACAATCCGATATGGTAATCCAGACAAACTTCAAATTTGCCACTTTGTATATTTTTAGGACTTAAGTTGAGTTTGCAACTGCGAATAGGGTAGAGTTGATGAATCAAATCCAAAAGTGTTCGAGCGGTTTTGACCGAAGGGTAAGGCCCATAATATTCCGATCCGTCTTTAATAACATTTCGGGTTAAAAACACCCTGGGAAAAGCCTCTTTTTTAATGCAAATCCACGGATAGGTTTTGTCGTCTTTTAGCAATACATTGTAACGTGGTTGGTGTTTTTTTATCAATGTGTTTTCTAAAAGTAAAGCATCTGTTTCCGTTTCAACGACTATATGCTTGATGTCGTTGATTTTACCAACCAATACTTTGGTTTTGCCGGTTTGGTTTTTAGAAAAATAGGAACCGACCCTTTTTTTTAGATTTTTGGCTTTGCCGACATAAATTATAACACCTTGTTTGTCAATAAATTGATATACGCCGGGGCTGTTTGGCAAGGTCTTTGTTATTTTTTGTATCGATTGCAAGAGATATTTATTTTAGAGTTATAAATATATGGTAAAAATAAGTAACTTTGCAAAAATAAAAACACAAATAATAGCATGAATAAATTTTATTTAATTGTTTTAAGTTTATTGCTTCCTTTGACAGGAACGGCTCAATTTGATGATGATATACCGAAAATAGCTTTATATGACTATGCTAAGGACATGGAAGTTTATACCCAAATGGTAGCCAAAGACAAGCTTTATCTTATTTATAATCTCAAAAAAGAACAAGCTGCCAAAGAATTGGATTATGCCATGGCCATGATTTCTGAAAACTTGAGTAACATAGATTTAAATGAAGACAATCCGCAAATTGTCGATAAATTGAGCAAACTCAAAGAAGTTTGGTTTAAACTTAACAACAAGCTGACACAAAATTTGACACCACAAGAATTTACCAATCTGTTTTTTGAAGTCAATACTTTTGACCGGTTAATTTCCGACATGGTGACTAAAATGCGGGAAGTTTACACTTTGCCGTCAGAGAATCTGCAAAATTATGATGATATTCAAAACTTAAGAAAATCCATTCAAAAGATTAACTTGAGTTATTATGCCAATGTTTTGGGATTGAGTAAAAGCTTTATGCACGAATATCAAAAAAACATAGCCAGTGTCAATCAATTTATCAAAGAAAAAAGTAATATCTTTTTAAATGATCCGGTGGCCGGAAAACAGTTTGCCGATGTTATTATTGATTGGAATTTTTTAAGAGCCAATCTGTTAGATGAAAATTCTAAAAATCCGAAAACGGTATTCAGTTTGGTAATGGCTATTGATTTTAAATTAAAGAATATCAAAGATGCTTATATTCAAAATCTATTGAAAGATTTTTAAACTATTAAAAAAACTTTTTTTATGAAACACTTATACCTTTTTTTATTGCTTTCTTTTTTTAGTTTGCAAGGCAAGGCGCAAATATCAGACAATCCGTTAGATGTGCTTACGCAAAAATTATATGAAAACGAATTGCTTTCAAACCGGTTTATAAAAAACTTTGTGTTTATTAAAACCAATACCTTTAAAAAGAAGAGTATGATAGATATGGATCGCAGTTTGGCCAAGTTTGATGATAATCTATCCTATATTATTTTGCATTTGCCTTATGATCGTAAGGTAAAAGACGATTTTTTAAAATTACAAAACCTGTGGAATATTTACCGGCTTAAAATAACAGATTATGATAAAGAGAATTATAAGTCGTTGATACTAAAAACCCGTAAGTTGGAAAAATATTTAAAAGAATTAAATAAAGTTATTTTAGAAAAACATCCGGCGGCTTCGGCTAACAAAAAAAGTATTAATATGGCTCATTTGGTTGTATCCAACGGTTCTACCATAGACAAAATTGCTGCTGCTTACGTATTAAAATACGGTTTAAATTTGCCCGATGCTTTTGACCGTTTTGAAATAGATAAAGGAGCACTGCATAAGAATTTAAAAAAACTCGGAAAATTTAAACCTATAGCCAAAGATATTAAACCTTTATTAGCCGATTTAAAAACAACTCAAGAGTCTATTTTACAACTGGTTCATAAAGAAAAATATAATCCCAAGATGATGCATGCCTATGATAATGCGTATACCAAAAAAGCCTTTAAGTTGTTGGGAATTATTATTAAAACCATAAAATAATTTTGTATGAAAAAAATTGTCTATTTTATTGCTTTAATGTTTGTAGGGTACACATCAAAGGCGCAATATGATGAAATGCTTGATGTGAGTGATGCCATGCAAAGCGCTCTGGATGTTCGTACTTCTGCCGTTAAAATCGTTAAAGACTATTTATATAGAGGTTTAAAGGTAAATTATGTATCTAAAGAAAATGATGAAAATTTATCTAATGGAGAGTTCAGCCTTTTAAGATTGGAAATGTATGCCAAGGAACACCCCGAAATCAAAGATCAGGTTAACAAGGTGGCACATCAATGGAAAAATTTGCGTGTCTTGGCCTTGCAAAAACCTTCCAAAAATAAAATGAAGGGATTGCTGGATAAACTCAAAACTTTTTTGCAAGCATCTAACCAATTGATTACCACTATTGGTAAAGATAACTCAATTAAGACTTTAAAATATCAAGAGGCTGCTACCAATATGGAATTGTTGTCGCAGCAATTGGCTTTTTTATACGGTTTGGAAGTGGCCGGTATTAAAGATGCACAAATTCGGCATGAAATTGATCAATGCCGTCGTGATTTTCAAAAAGATCTGGACAAAACATTCTTTTCCGGTGAAAATACTATTGCCATTTCAAAATCTTTAAAATCTATTCAAGCCGATTGGGAGATGGCCAAACGTGTTGCGCAGACTTCTAACGTTCATTCACTAAATACGATATATGTATTAATGGATAAAATTAGTAAAGCCGCCCGTGATTCGGCCATACAATATCAAGAAAAAGCCAAAGCACAATTAAAAAAGAAATAATTTAATCTACGCTGACCTAAAAAAGCTGCTCCGGAAGGGCAGCTTTTTTTTGAATGTTTAAAAAAGTTTAAATTGAAATCGGTATTGATTATCAAAGATCATTACGTTGTAAAAACCGTTTGATAACCGAGGGCATTTCTTTTTGATTTTCTATATAAGACATATGCCCTTCACTAAGTTCAATATAATCGGTGCCTTTACAATGCATGGCCAATTCGCGTATTTTTTCTAAATCTATCAAGGGATCTTTTTTGCCGATAATCCATAATTTGGGATAATTTTGTCTACTGCAAAACAGTTCCGACCGGTCTTTGCGCAGTTTCATTCCTTTAAGGGCTGCAATGATATTGTCAGGGGACATTTTTAAAGCTTCTCCTACTAACTTTTCAATGATTGTTTTATATTTTTCACGGTTATCCGGTGCAAAAAAACTGGGAATGGCAGCTTTGACATAAGCTTCATAATTGCGTTTAACGGTTTTAATAGCACGTTCACGAGCTTCTTGTTTTTCATCATTATCGGCAAAAGGATGTGAGTTAAGAAGCCCAAGTCCTGCCAGTTTTTCGGGAAACATTTCAGCAAAGGCCAAACTGATATACCCTCCCATACTGTGGCCTATAACAGTGGCTTTCATAATTTTTTCACGGTCTAATAAATTTTTAACCAGCATGGCTTGCTGTTCCATGGTATGAATGTCACATAGACCGTCACTTTTACCATGGCCTAATAAGTCTAAGGTAATAACACGGTGATCTTCTTTAAGATTTTGCACCACATCATTCCACATATCTTGATTTTCTAAAAATCCGTGAATTAAGACAACCGTTTTACCCTCACCGCGGTCTCTATAATCGATGTCGGTTTTTTTATAATTATATCTCATGTTAATAACATTTCTATTGCTTACAAATTTACAAAAACATCTATTAGCTTATATGATATTGCTATAAAAATATGTTAAAAAAAGTCCTTGGCACATTTTTTAAGCCAAGGACTTTTTCAGGTTAACAAACAGAAAGTATCAATTCTTAATTAATTTACCGTTGTTGAATTTGTCGCCGGCTTGCAAATGATATAAATATATTCCTTTTGGTAAGAATGACAAATCAATTATATCTCCAAAATGGAGGCGACTTTGATAGAGTTGCTTGCCGTTGATGTCAGATATTTTAACATCAAAATCAGGAGCTTCCGATTCAAAACGGATTTGATTTGTAAACGGATTGGGAAATACTTTAGCGTCAATAATATCTGCTTGTGTGATAGCAGAGGTTTGAGATGAATATTTAAAAAACTGTTTGGCAGTTAATGACCATGTGTCGGTTGGTGTGGGACGGTTGTATGTGGTAATGTCCAAAATTTTGTTTCTAAAAGTATCAAAATTGGGTATTGTATTAGGGTAAATGTTGCTGTAAACCGAATTGGTATTAAAAGCATTGGGTATAATTAAATCACTTGTGCCAAAATTCATATCATATTGGTATATTTGTTTATAGGTTGCATCCGAAAACCAAGCCGAATTGGCTCCGTCCCAGTTAGTCCTTTCTACGGAAACTTGCGCACCGTTATAAATAAAATCCCTTTTTACGGTTCCTGCCCAATTATTGGTATTGGCATCCATATAATAATATTCAACATGTGTAATTTCATTGTTAGCGGTAACGGTGGCCAAACTTTTAGATGTATCTGCCCAGGTATTACTCCCTGAATCCCACAATTGTGACAAATGAAAGATGTCTTCTCCGGAGCCATTAGGTGTATAAGTGTAGCTTTTTTTATAATTATTTTGCCAGACGGTATTGGTTGCATCCCAGTTTTGTTGAATTTCTTCTTGCAATTTATGAGGTGCTGCATAAGTTCGACTTGTCAGTGTCATATTGTTCCATACATTATTGGCACTATCCCAAATATCCGTTTGCATGCTTTGCATATCCATATTGGCGTCATATACCACGGTGCCTCTCATATTATTTATCCAAACATTATTTGTCTGATCCCAATTATAGGTGGAAATAACCGTTGGTAGTGCGGTTGCATTTGTATAATCATAGGTTTCTTTAGAAGCAAAAGTCCAGATATTATTTGTGTTATCCCAATTATAATTGATTTGTTCAGTAATTTGATTTTGTGTATTGTAGACAAAATCCAATTTATAACTGGGGGTCATTTGCCCCGAATTGATATAAAAAGAAGATATGGAGCTGATAAAACCATTGGTGTTATAATCATATATATTGGTTGATAAAACCTGCATGATATTATTGGTGGCATCCCAATTGCGGTAGTCGTCAGATGTATTATAATTATCGGCATCATATAAATATACATTCATATTATTAAGAATAAAACTATTAGTCGATTGATCATAAACATCGGTAACAACACTATCCAGACGCTCATAATTGGTCAGTTGTTGTCTTTGCAAACTTTTGGTAAAGTCTTTGAAACGGTCGATTCTTTCTCGTAATTCTTCAGGTGTTTGACTTATTTGAGCAAACAGGCTAAAAAAGGAAAATATCATTCCGGATAATAAAAATAATTTTGTTTTCATACTATAAATTTTTAAGATTATAGCACAAATATAGTCCGGCTTTCAAATGTAATAATCGTATAATCAACTAATTAAGCATTTGATTTCTTTAAAAAGGTATTTCGTTTGATTAAGATAAATTACGCTTTGTTGTATATAGGCAGGAGAGTCATGCAAATCAGTCCGAATAAGATGACCAATAAGGTTTGAGTGGTCCACATTAGCAACCCAAAAGCAGTGCCAATTTCTTTGGAAATGCCGTAAATTAGTAAAGCTTCTGCCACAAAGACAGGGTAAACACCAAAACCGCCATTAGATATGACCATGGCGATGCTGCCGGCAATAAAAGCAACCAAGACACCGTCAAGTCCTAAATCTTTTGTCTCGGGAAAAGCCCATAATACTACCCAAAACATGGCCACATAGAGCAACCAAATTAAGGTGGTTTGTATGATAAACCACCATTTGTGGGGCATAGTTAAAATGCTGTTCATTCCTTGTAATAATCCCTTAAAAAACAAGCGTATTTTATTTATCAGTGCATTATCAGATTTTTCTGCCCAACGAAGCAATGCATAAAAAACTACTAATATAAACAATATCTCACCTCCCAATATATAAGGGTTTTTAGGCAATTTGGGTTGTATTAATTCGTAAATCAGATCAAATTGAAGAAAAAGTGCCAATAGCATAAAAAGAAGTAAGAAAACAATATCGGCCATGCGCTCCGCTACAATAGTGCCGAAAGCTTTTTCAAAACGGATGTCTTTTTCGTATTTGGCCAATGTAGCGGCACGTCCCACTTCACCGGCACGCGGGACAGCCAAATTTAATAAGTAACTTAAACCTACGGTCAAAACCAAATTCATTTTCTTGGGGTGATAATTGAGGGTTTCCAAAAGATAATTCCAACGGTAAGCTCTGATGATATGGCTTAACAACCCTAATAGTAGTGAAACAAGAAGCCATTTAAAATCGGCATTTTTAATGGTTTGAAAGATAGCATGTAATTGTTCCGGTGTAAACCCCGACAAATAGTAATATAATATGACGGCACCAATGAGAAGGGGTAATATGATTTTAAGTGCCTTTTTCAATTATTTTAATAAGTTGGTTTTAGTGTCGGGAAAAATAACGGTAGGTTTAAACTTTTTAGCTTCTTCCATTTCCATCCAAGTATAAGTAATGATAATAATAACATCACCTTTTTGTACCCGTCGAGCTGCCGGTCCGTTTAGGGTGATTTCACCACTGCCACGTTTGCCCTTTATGATATAAGTTTCTATTCGCTCACCATTATTAACGTTTACAATTTGAACTTTTTCGCCTTCAATCATATTGGCAGCTTCAACCAAATCGGCATCAATGGTAATGCTACCGATATAGTTAAGCTCGGCGCCGGTAACTTTAACACGGTGAATTTTTGATTTAAAAACTTCTACTAACATAGTTTTGCAAAGATATATATTTTTTACAAAAGCATATTCAATAAGTATGCCAGTGTTCAGGGCAACGCATACTTTAGCATTATATTGTTAAAGCAATGTCGCATGAGGCTGTCTCAAAAGAGTCTTTTATAATACATTGACAAAAAAATGTTAATTGTTAAGTTGTTGATTGTCAAGAAGAAGATTTTTCACATTCGTTCGAAATGACAGAAAATTTCACCTTTTGAGACAGCCTCAATTGACATATTCTATAATGCAATTTATACATACTTTAAAGTATGCGTCTGATACGGGTTGTTTGGGTATAAATGCTTTTTATAAGCAAGAAAATCTTATATTTGAGTTCCAAATATCAAACCTTATGTATGAGTTTAAAACGGTTGATTTTCAATCGGATTTGTATTATAAAGTGGTCGATTTAAGAGAGCGGGTGTTACGTTTGCCTTTAGGATTAAAGTTTCAAAAAAAAGATTTGGAAACAGATAGCAATGAATTAATATACAGTTTGATTGTTGCGGGCAATCCTGTTGCATGCGTGCAGGCAAGGCCTCTTGGTTGTGATACCGTGAAGCTTAGACAAATGGCAGTAGAGCAATCTTGGCAAGGTCGTGGTCTTGGTAAAAAAATAATAAGCAAAGTAGAAGAGTTATTAAGAAACAAATCATATAAACAGGTAGAACTGCATGCCCGCAAGACCGCAATCGGTTTTTATCTTAAAATGGGTTATGAAATTGATTCGGATGAATTTACCGAAGTGGGTATTCCACATTTTAGAATGATTAAAAAACTTTAATGATAGTTGTTTGTTGTTTTGGTATAAAATCATAAACTTTTCTTAAAGGCAATAAAAATCATCGCGAATCTTATAATCTTTGTAAAGAAGTTAAACAAGTAATCACTGTCTATGAATATACCAACGAAATTTTTGAGTTATTTGCCATTTGTTTTTTTAGGTCTTTTTCAATGGGGAAATGCCCAGTTGACCGGTATAAAAACCATAGAGGCGGTGCGCGTGCAACAAGCGCCGAAAATAGATGGTAATCCTAATGACACACAATGGAAAACAGCTCATGAAGCCACAGGATTTTATATGTTTAAACCCGGCGATGGCAATCCTTTACCCAAATCTTTTGATACACGCGTAAAGGTTGTATATGACGATGCCGCACTATATGTTTTGGCTGTTATGAAAGATCCGGAGCCTGACAAAATTCCTTTGATTTTCGGCTTGCGGGATCAATTTATACAATCTGATTTTTTTTCGGTTATTATCAATCCGTTTTCCACTCCTAAAAACAGTTATTTGTTTCGCGTATATGCATCCGGTTCGCAAATGGACAGTAACCGGCCGGACAGTAATGATGTGTCTTGGAACGCTGTTTGGAAATCAAAGACCTCTGTAACAGACAATGGTTGGGTAGTAGAAATGTCCATTCCTTATTCGGCTTTGCGATTTCAAAATGATATCGATCAAACCTGGTCAATAGGATTTATTAGACATATTGACAGATTAAGAGAAGATTATTCTTGGACTTATATTGATAAAACCAAAACCGGCGATATTGTTCAGTTTTTAGGCAAATTAACCCACTTAAAAAATTTAAAACCTCCGGTGCGTTTGAGCTTATATCCTTATACTTCTGTAGTTCATACACGTTTTGAGGGAGATAATACCACCAACTTTGGTTTTGGTATGGATTTGAAATACGGATTAAGCGACAGTTATACCCTGGACGCAACTCTTATCCCCGATTTTAGCGATACACCTTACGACGAATTGGAATTAAATTTAGGGCCATTTGAACAATATTATAAAGAGAAAAGACAATTTTTTACCGAAGGTTTTGATTTATTTAACAAAGGACATTTGTTTTATTCCAGACGAATAGGAGGGAGACCAACCGGATATTATAGCATATATGATGAACTTGGAAATAAGGAAGAAATTGTTGAAAATCCCGCAAAGGTAAAATTAATCAATGCATTAAAAATTTCGGGGCGTAGCAAAAACGGATTGGGTATCGGTTTTTTTAACGCCATTACCAATCAAACCGAAGCAACTGTTAAAAACACCGAAACAGGTGCCGAAAGGCAAATAATTACCGAGCCTTATGCCAATTATAATATTTTTGTGTTGGATTATAATTTCAAAGGCAATTCTTCCGCGAGTTTGGTCAATACCAATGTTATCAGACAAGGTAGCTTTAGAGATGCCAATGTTACCGGTTTGTCATTAAATTTATACGGACAACAAAACACTTTAAATGTAATAGCTAGCACGGCCATGAGTTTGGTTAATGAAAACGAAACCTATAATCACGGTTTTAGATATTATTTAAAAGCCAAAAAAAGAATTAAAGAGCATAGGTTTTCGGCGCTAATAAGAGCTCAAGATACCGGTTTTGACAGTAATGACATGGGTTTTAACCGGCGAAATAATTATGCTAATTTTGATATAAGTTACAGATATGGCATTCTAAAGCCTACCAAACATTTTAATGTGTTGCGTATTAGTTTTGAAGCCGGCTTTGATCACCGGTATGAGCATTTGCAAAAGGTGCAAAACGATTATGAGATTAATGTGTTTGCGACTAATAAAAAATATTTCAGTTACGGGTTTGGTCTGGCTTATGTCACCGATGCTTATGACTATTATGAACCCAGAGTCCCGGGACGGTATTATTTAGACAAAGCTCATGGTGGCGGTTGGTATTTTATATCGACAGATTACCGTAAGAGATTTGCTTTTGATGTAAAAGTGGCTCTGTTTACCAAATTTAATGATCCGCAAAATTTTTACAGCATAACTTATGCTCCCAGATTAAGGCTGAGCAATCGTTTTCAAATAAAATACCTGTTTAAGTATAGCCAAATGAATAACGGTAAAGGTTTTGTTGATATATTTAATGACCAAATTATTTTTGGCAACCGCGAACAAAAAACCTTTACAAACAGCTTGGGAGCAAACTTTTATTTTAACACCAAGTCGGCGGTTAATCTTAATTTGCGATATTATTGGGCACCGGTTTATTATAATGACTTTTATATATTAAACAACGATGGCAGTTTGACATTAACCAATACATATAATCAAAATAAAGACATCAATTATAGTGTGTGGAATATGGACGCAGGCTATTCATGGGAATTTGCCCCCGGCAGCAATTTAACCTTGCTTTATAGAAATACCTTAACCAATTATGACCAATTGGCCAAATTGGATTTCGACGAAAACATTGACAATCTGTTGCAGCAAGCTTTAAAGCACACCTTTATTCTAAAAATGACTTACTATGTAGATTATAATACAGTTAAGAATCATTGGTTTTAGTTTTACAAAATAAAAAAATACAAATTTGTATTATATTTGATTTTTATTATCTTTGTAACATAATTTACCTGAATTGAAAAATAAAATATACACCATATTATTGTTAATGGCATTTATCACGGCTATGTTACAGCCGGCAGTGCCGTTTGTGCAATACTATTTTTCGGTTCAAACCCAATCGGTTGAATTAACCGGTTTGGAAGAACAATGTGCTTGTGAGTGTTACAATGAAGATACTGTCAAACCACCGGTGCAAGATGCTTACCTCAAGGCCTTGTTAAAGCGCGTTTGTAAAGATCAAAAAAAACAAGTGCCAAAATTACCGGTTGTTTCCATTTCGGTTTTTGTAAAAACTTTATATCAACCCAACACTCCGGTCTATGAGTGTCCTACTCAAAATTTTGAAAAAATTTCAGATTTCATAATCCAACCACCTACCAGTTCTCATATTGAAGAACTATTTCGTCCTCCGCAAGTTTCATAGCTATACTACTTGTTATTAGCTAACAAAATCAGGTATGTGTTTTTTTAGGAGCTATCTTTATCCTTACACAACCAATTTAAGGGGGATTTGTAATCGCATTACAATAAAAAATTTTAGCTTTAATTCTTTTGACGGGATTCATATCTCTCATAATACAACTTTGGATGTTGTTACAAGTCCCTTTTTAACAAAGCTGTTTAAATTATGAAAGTTTTACAGTAACAATTCATAAACCTTTAGTTTAGTGAATCATGTTGTTTAACTTAAACTACATCAATCTATTTAGGATTGATAACTAAAATTATTTTTTTGAAGCAATTTGTTTCATACATATTAATAGTATTATACTTGTTAGTTATAGTCAGTCCGGCTATACCTATGGTGGATTATGTGATTAATTACAAGCATATTTCCGAAGATCTTTGCGTCAATAAAGACAAACCGGAAATGCATTGTAACGGTAAATGTCATCTGAAAAAAGAAATTAAAAAGGTATTGGGAGATGATAATCCCGGTAAGAAAAAAAATACGATTCCTACTTTAAAACTCAAAGAGTATACGGATTATTACCGTTTGGGAATGCACAAAAAATATTATCAAATTTGTCAATTTGCAGAAGTGCAAAATGTTTTTCTGACTCAAAAAACTTTTAAAGGTTTTCTTCCCTCTTTAATCAAACCGCCTCCTGTCATTTTATTTATTTAGCATTTACAATATTCATAAGTCATTCAATATTTTGGTAACCGCTTAAAAAACAATTGATTTTAAGTAATAAGCTATTTGCCTGTTTGAATTGACTATATATTGTAAAATTTACAATTTTTTCCTTTGTAGGATGATTTTGTCAAAATTTTAATAATAAATAAAAGGACAAAAAAATGAAAAAAATATTCTTATTGTTACTTTTGTTTACAGGCATGATTTATGGCCAAAACAAAAGTATAACGGGTGAAGTATATGACAAAACCGATAAACTGCCTATTGCCGGTGCAGTTGTTATGGTGCAAAACACCAACATTAAAACCACTACCGGCATTGATGGCGAATTTGAAATCAAAGTGCCAGCCGGTGCCAAAATTGTTATTTCTTCCCCGGGTTATAAAACGCTCATTGTTTCCGCCTCAGGACATGTCAAAATCTTTTTGGAAAAAGGCCCTGTAAAATTAGATGAAGTAATTATCAAGGCCGATCCTTTGGAAGATATTACACATTCTGTGGTTGTGGTTGATGACATTAAAAAAGGCAGTCAGCCGCGTAACGTAGCCGATTTGTTTAAGGACATCCCCGGATTCAATATTCAAAAGCGCAGTGCTTCAGCCATGGAGCCTTCTTTGCGTTCCTTTAAGTATGAGGAATTAAATATTAAGTATGACGGCGGTAGCAAAATGGTTAATGCTTGTCCCAACCGTATGGATCCGATTACGGCCCATGTCATACCCGAATCGGTGCGAAAAATAGAAGTGGTCAAAGGCCCCTTTACCGTGCGTTTCGGTCAGGTTTTCGGTGGAGTTATCAATATGGTAACCCGTGAGCCTACCCCCGATAATTACGGATTACACGGCACTTTACAATCCGGTTATGAAACCAATGGTAACAATTTGGTTTTACGCGCAGACCTGTTGTATGCCACCAAAAAGTTTGATATGAGTGTAGATGGCGAACATCGTGATTTTGGTGACTATACCGATGGGGCGGATTATGTAGTGCCTTCCGGATTTAAAACGGATAGTTACTCAATAAAATTAGGCTATAATCCCACAACCGATCAACGTCTGCAGGTCAATTGGCATCAAAAATTCGGACGTGATATCAAGCATGCCGGATTAATGATGGATTCGCCCAAAGACGACAGTTATTTGTTGGGTTTGGATTATAAGATTAAAAAAGTATCGGACAAAATCAAATACGTGCAATTCAAATCTTATTATTCCTATGTTGACCACTTGATGACTAATGGTTTTGATATGGATACGCCACGACCCAATTATCCCGGCATTGATGCCAGAACTCCGGTAACATCGAATACCATGGGTGGTAAATTGGAATTTGCTTTGACGCCTCGCAAAGAATGGTTGGTCTATACCGGTATAGATGCGGATGTCATACAAAGAGATGGTACCAAGACGGTTATAGTGAATAACAATCCTGCAACCGGCGTACCTTTGGATCCGCCAACTATCAAAAAACTGAAAGTTTGGCAAGACGCTTATATCAATGATTTCGGTTATTTTGTAGAAGCCAATCGTAAATTGTCTGACACCTATTATTTAACAGCCGGCTTGCGCACTGATTATGTGATGTCGGAAGCTCGTGATCCTGCTGCCGGATTTATTGCCATTTATGGTAAAGTCGGTCAAAAAACGGATATCACCGTAGGTGGTAATATTGCTGTTAAATACAAAAAGGACAATTACCAAATGCAACTGGCTTATGGACGCGGGACTCGCACGCCATCTATGATTGAGCGCTATATTTACCGGTTTATAGTAGGACGTGATAGCCGTGAATATATCGGTAATCCCAATTTGAAACCCGAGATTAATAATCAAGTAGAACTTTCCGTTCAAAAAAAATGGAAAGGTTTACAAGCAGGTGGTAGTATTTTTTATTCTTACTTGCAAGATTATATCACGCCTGTTCTTACACCTGCCTTGATTTCCAGTGAAGGAGCTTGTGGTAGTGCTCCCAAAGCCCCCAAAGTATTTCGTAATGTCAATGCTTACCAGTATGGTTTTGATACATATGTACAGTATTTAATCAATGATTATTGGACAATAAAAGCAGATGTCAGTTTTACCAAAGCTTACAATACGACTTTGGACGAACCTTTGGCACAAGTGGCACCACCCAACGCTCATTTTGAGGTGAAATATGAAAAACCGGCTTATTGGGCAGATGTAAGAGCCGAATTTGTGGCAACACAAACAGATTATGCTCCCAGTTTCTTAGAAACGGAAACACCGGGACATACCACTGTCGATTTGCGTGCCGGCTGGAAACCTTATAAGGGACTTTCAATAGGCGGCGCAGTGACCAACATTACCAATGAGGCTTATTACAACCATTTGAACTTTGCTTTTGTCAATGCCGACGATTTGAACGGTAGACGGATTTTTGAGCCGGGCAGAAGCTTTAATGTCTTTGTAAAATATAAATTTTAAAAAAACCAATCCAAAAAAATAAAAAATATGAAAACAAAAAAAATATTTACAGCCATGCTTATGATGGCAATATTATTCAATTTTACTGCATGTAGTAATGATGATGATGAAATAGTTAATACTCATGACGATGCTTACGGCGATGTTTTGACCAAAAAAATGATGATGATGGGGCAAGAAAAATATTTGCCTATATTCTTTGTAGGGGCAGAAGGTGTTGTTGCTGACGGCAGCAGTGTCAAAGGTCCTGATGGAACTGTTTATGATTTGCATGCTTTTTGGGCAGGCGATGGAAAACTTACAGCCGTGGGCATGGCCGGAAATACTATTCCTCCGGCCGGAACTTATACCTTTACTTTGAAATTCAGTGATGGTTATGAAAAAACAGTAACCGATGTTTTAGAAGGAGAAGATACCAGTATTCCCGGTATTAACCTCGTTTATAATCAAAATGCCAATCCGCAAACCATAGAAGTTACTTGGAATGATGTGCCACAAGCTGACTTTTATTGTGTAAAACTGGTTGAAAAAGATCCTAATACCGGAAAAATTGCAGACGCAAAGCCTTTGTATAAAGTGCCTATGATAGATAAAACCAATTTGTCACATACCATTACTTTGGATGGTAGCAATGGTTGGATGCGTCCTGTAACCGACTTGCAAGACGGTGCAGAATATTTTGTGGTTATTTCTGCCAAAAAAGTTGAAGCAGGTACGCCGGTTACCGGAGCCAGTAAAGATTTTGAAGTCAATGGTTGCAGCAAGTCAACCTTTACTTATCAACAATAATTAGAAAGTAATAGTTTGATTTTGGTTAATTAGGAATAAGCAATACCGGTTTTTTTTGAGTTAGAAGCATTGGACGTGTTCTCATTGCTCAAATTATTATCCGGTATTGCTTTACCTCTCCAAGGGTTCAATAAACCTGCTTTTATTAAGTAGAGAGGGTTTTTTATGCCAAAAAAATGACAAGTAAACAAAAATAAAACAAAATAAAGAAATGAAAAAGATATTTATCATCTTAGGAATGTTATTGACATTTCAAAGTATTATCGCTCAAAATATTGATTTAAAAGGGAAAGTCATTGACAGTCAAACAAAGGAAGGTTTGATGGGTGTCAATGTATATGTAGATAATAATAAGGGAACTGTTACCGATATAACCGGTTATTACGAGCTTAATAATGTGCCGAAAAATGCCATGATTCATATAAGTTTTATGGGCTATGAAAAGGTGTCTTACAAAGCTTTGGAGATGCCTGCTGTTGTGGCTTTAAAACCTAAAGCCGATCAATTGGAAAAAGTGGTGATTACTGCAGGTAATGAACGGCAACAACGTAAAGGGGTTCCTATATCCATTACACAGATTGCCGCCAAAGAACTTGAGGAAACAAAACCTATTACACTTGAAGAAGTTTTGAATAAAGCGCCGGGTGTTATGATGGTTGATTTGGGCAATGAGCAGCACTCTATGTCTATTCGGCAACCTATTAGTTATAAAAGTGTATTCTTATATCTTGAAGATGGTATTCCTATCAGAACAACAGGCGTTTTTAATCACAATGCTTTGATTGAAATCAATCATTCCGCACTCAAAAAAATTGAAATCATACGCGGTCCCTATTCTGCTATGTATGGAAGTGGAGCTATTGGAGGTGCTATCAATTTCATTACCAAAGAACCTACGGCTACACCTAATTACAATGTATATGCAATGGGAAATGATGTAGGGTATAGAAAAATAGGAGCTTTAGCTTCGAGTAGTTTTAATAAAACAGGTGTAATTGCAACCATAGATTACAGTGGTCGTAGAGACGGTTATAGAGAACATTCCGATTATGATAAGGTTTCGGCTTTTATTAAAATGAATAATCAGTTAAATGACAAAACTTATATTAAAACCGCTATCAATTATATTGACTATAAAACAGATATGACCGGAGGATTGGATAGTCTGTATTTCTACGGACAAGATTATACTTCACAATACAGGTTTACTTATCGTAAGGTCAAGGCTCTGCGTTATTACACACAACTGGTTAGCAACACAAGCGATGCCAATCAAATAAAAGCAACGGTTTTTGCCCGTTATAACGATGTGGAACAAAATCCGCACTATCGTATTAAGGACGACTATAAACCTTGGGCACATACCGGTGATCCGAATTTGGCTCATGGTGAAATTAATGATAATACTTTTTATAGTGTCGGAACCATTTTACAAGATAATTACAAAACAGGCAAGTTCAATTTAACCGGAGGGGTATCAGTTGATTATAGTCCTAATTCTTATTATGCCAAATACATTAGGGTGCACAAAACCGATGATGCCATTTATGATACTTATCAAGAAACCGATTCTCTCAAAACCGATTATAATGTAGATGTATTAAATATTGGTTTATATGCCAATGCCGAATACAAAATCAGCAAGTCATTTAAATTATTGGCTTCGGCACGATATGACAACATTAATTATGATTATCAAAACAATCTTGGAACGGATGCTTATTCCGGTGCGCCTGACTCCAAAGATTCTTTTAATGCATTTACACCTAAATTCGGTGCCGTCTATAAAGTTAATAAAGATTTGAGTTTTTATGCCAATTACAGCAAAGGTTTTCGTCCACCGGAAGTAGGCGAATTGTATCGCGGTGTTAAAGTCCCCGGTTTAGACCCTGTGTATTATGATAATTATGAAACCGGCACATGGATTAGTTTGTTTCAAAACAAATTAGTGTTAGATTTAGCTTACTATGTATTAAAGGCTGAAAATGAAATTATTTCCGTTAAATTGGACAATGGCGACAGAGTCAATCAAAATGTGGCTGAAACTACCCATCAAGGTTTGGAATTTAGTCTCCAGTATTTTGCCACCAAAGAACTGTCCTTAAAATTAAACGGTGCGGTTAGTTCGCATACCTATGATGTATATACGCCCAAGGGTAAAGATTTTTCGGGTAACGAGATGCCGGGCGCTCCAAAATTGGTTATGAGTTCCGAATTAAAATATCATCCTGCTTTTTTAAAAAACAGTTACATAGGCTTGGAGTGGTTTCACGTAGATCCTTATTATATGGATGATGCCAATACACAAGAGTATGAGGGATATGATATTTTTAATCTGAGAATGGGAAAAAAATTCGACAAATTTAAAGTTTGGTTTAATGTTTTAAATTTAACCGATGCACTGTATGCAACTTCGGCTAGCAAATCGGCGTGGGGAACCTCTTATCGTCCGGGTGAGAAACGTTCGTTTAATATAGGACTTTCTTATAATTTTAAATAGTAAATCAAAGATATTTTGTATTAAATTATAACTGAACTTTCGCATGATTGATAATCAAGTAATGTCACATCCGAGTGTCCCGAGAGCGAAGCGATTCGGGACACTCAATATGACAAGCTTGGAATTTATCGTATTATATTACGCATCAATTAATTATCACAACAAACAATTACTTGCGAAAGTTCAGTTATAATAATCAAACCCAAAGAGGCTGTCTCATGCCAAAACGACATATAAAATATTGTGAACCAGTTTATAAATCTATTTGGTATCAAAAGTATTTTTCGTAAATTATATGAAACAATAAGTTGCCGTTTGTCAAGCATGAGATTTCATACTATGTTTGGCATAACAAATAACGCACTCTTTTGAGAGATGGTCTCTTTGGAAAAAAATAAAACATTATGATAAAAAAACATGTAATATTTTTGTTTTTCTTTCTGATTAGTCTGTCCGGTTGTAAAAATGATCGGAAAGAAAATATGATAAATGAAAAAAAACAGGAAGCCGGCCAATCGAAAGCTTCAACAATTATTAGCGACATAAATCTAAATGCCGAAGGGCCTTTTTTGTTTAATACGGGGACACAAATCATTTTAAATTGGACCCAAAGAGATGATCATGACAAGCAAAAAAATATGTTGAAGTTTGTTTTTTTTAATCTTGAAAAACAAAAGTTTGGAAAAATCAGAACGGTTACACCGGCAAAAGGCTTACAAATGCATGCCGAAAGCATGGCAAAAGTTGGTATGAACGCCAGAGGCATTATGTATGCGGTATACCGAAAAAAAAGTAAAAATGACAGGTCACGTTTCGGAGGTAAATTATATTATACCATTTCTCAAGACTCGGGAAAGACTTGGTCTCCCGAACATTTGGTAGTTGCCGACCCTAAAGCCACCAGTCTAAGTTTTTATGATATAGCTCTGTTAAAAAATGGGGAATTAGGAATGTCATGGCTGGACAATAGGCGAAAATTAGATCCTGAGCACAAAGGCAAATGTTTGTTTTACGGTCAAACAAAGGATACAAATGGTTTTGTTATTCAAAAACCCATTGCAGGTTCTACTTGTGAGTGTTGCCGAACAGAAATTTTTGTTGATTCTAACGGTGTTATTCATGTGGCTTACCGTAATATTATAGAGCCGGATGAAAAAGGTTTTGACGGTTATGGCTTTATGGAAATCAGGGACATGTATTATTTAAAATCTACAGACAATGGGAAAAATTTTACTAAACCCATGCGCTTGAGTGAAGATAATTGGCATGTCAATGGTTGTCCTCATACGGGGCCTTCATTGGCATACAACGGACAAAAATTGGCAGGGATTTGGTTTACCGGGGTGCAAAACAAAAGTGGTATTTATTATACTGATAAAGAGATAAAAGATACGTTGTTTGGTCATAAAAAAAGAATTACTATTGAAGGGAGGCACCCGCAAATGGTAAGTTTAGATGGCAATTTTTATGTTGTTTATGAAGAATATTATGAACAAAACGGCAAAGGTTATTACAAAATAGTGTTACATAGTATTCAACCTGACTATACCGAAAAGCAATTTGAAATCAGCCGGCCGTTAACACAAAATAATCATCCGGTTATTGGTGTTATTGACACGGACCATTTGTTAGTTGTTTGGGTAAATACCGATACCAGACATCCTAAAATTGAATATAAGATTGTGCCCGTAAAAGACTAATACCAAAACGACATACAAAATAGTCCGATATTTCGTTTCTTTTTGGCTTACGCTGCATCGAAAATACGAACTCATAGCTACGGCTACCACTGCGTTTTTTTCTTGATTAAGAGGTTGTCTCAAAAGAGTGAATCAGCTGACATTCCGGACAAAAGTGAGGAATCTTAAGCTTGAAAATCAATAATTTAATAACTTACTTATTACTATAAAGCCTTTTGAGACAAGTTCTTATTTTATGTTTGTAGTTGGTATTAATTAATTTCCTTGAAGTTTTTTTATTACTTGAATGCGATTTTTAACATCGAGTTTGAGGTAAATATTTTTAATATGACTTTTGACGGTATTTTTTGAAATAAACATTTTATTGGCAATTTCATCATTTGTTAGGCCTTCTGCTATATGTTTTAAAACATCAATTTCACGTTTTGTCAAATCCATTTTTTTAAGTTTGGCATCTATATCTATCTTTTGATTGCCTTCGCTGTTCATTTTTTGTTCCAAATCTTTGATTTTTAAGACGTAACTGTGTATTTCCGAATTTTTTTGTTCCAATTCCAAATCTTTGTTTTTGCGTCGAAGGCTAAAATACAAGTATAAAAAGATAATCAGGATGAAACTAAATACGGCAATACCTATCATCATTCTAAAATTTCTGGCTGAAGCGGCTTTTTCCAATTCCTTTTCATTTGCCAAACGTTTTATTTGTTCGTCTTTTTCTTTGGTTTCGTATAATATTTGCGTGCTAATAATAGTGTTTTTAGTAGTCATATTAACGATGCTGTCATGAAAGGTTTTGGCCATAATATGGGCATCTAATGCTTTTTTATAATTATTTTGTTTGACATAATAAGACACCAGGGCATTATATCCCAAAGATGTATTTTCTTTGGACTTGATTTCTTTGGCAATTTTTAAACCTTTATTGATGTCTTTGTAAGCTTCTTGATATTTGTTAAAGTTAAGTTTTGACAAACCTCTGTTGATATATGAATTGGCCAAATATCTTTTAATATTAAGCGAATCGAATATGGGAATTGCTTTGTCATAATAGTAAATAGCTTTTAGATAATCGCCTTTGTTTTTGTATAAAAAAGCCATTAAATTATATTCGATAGCCGGTGGATTAGGGCGGTAAATCAAGCGTGCAATATCCAGAGATTTTTTTAAGTAATACTCGGCCGAATCATATTGTTTGGTGTAAATAAATACCTCACCTATATTGGCATAGTTATATTCCTGACCTTTTATGTTTTTGTTTTTCAATTCCAAGGCCAATGATTTTTTAAAATAATACAAAGCCTTTTTATATTCTTCCGTATTGACAAACACATTGCCAATGCCGTTTAGTATTCTCGCCGCTTGTTTTTCATTATGGCTCTTTTTTGCCAAGTCTAATGCTATCATATAGTAATTATAGGCGGCTTTTTCATCGTTTATTTTTCTTAATGAGACGCCAAGATTGTTTAAACAAATGGTTTTAAGAAGTGTGTCTGTGCTTTTTTCTAAAAACCCCAACGCCCTTTTATAGTATTCAACGGATTTTAAAAACCGGTTTTCCCTTTTAGCCATATAGCCTTTGGCGTTATAAGCTTTGGCAATACCATCGATATAATAGATTTTTGTAGCTGTTTCCAAAGCTTTTTCTACCATATCGGGTCTGGTATACTTCAGTTTTCTATTCAAAAGTATCAATTGGTCAACTTTTTCCGGACTGTCGGGTTGTTTTAGCAGACGGGCATAAATACTATCCGGATTTTTAACAGGCTGTTGCGCAAATACGGTTTGAAAACAAAATAATAATAAAAAAAGTAAGTATTTTTTTATAATTTTCATTGGGTTGTGTTGTTTGTCAAAGTTAATAAAAAAAGCTGTTAATTTAGTAGGAAGAATTTTTTATTTAACGTGAGTTCGATATAAGAATCGCGTATAAAATTCAATAAATGCATGAGATACAAGTTAAAAAGTATTAGAATAACGAATTATTTTAATACTTTTTAACGAAGTAAATTGTGTATTTAGTGGATTTTAGACCGAAACGATAATATTTTACTCATTATTTCCAAAATAATTTTCGTCCACAATTTAACAATTTTATAATCAATAAGTTATTTTGTTGTAAAGTTTTTGTTATGTCAAACTCACGTTATTTTATATTTGAATGGCTAAAAATAAGAAAATCATATAGATAGCTTTTAGGATATTTATAGATAAAAAAATCTTCAATTTTTTCTTGTAGATAAGAATATTTTTTTCGTATATTTGCAATCTCAAAACAACAGGGTACCTTAGCTCAGTTGGTAGAGCAAAGGACTGAAAATCCTTGTGTCCGCAGTTCGATTCTGCGAGGTACCACAAAAACCACAGGCTTTTTAGTCTGTGGTTTTTTGGTTTTTGTGTCCGCAGTTCTCCCGATGCTTCGGGACTGCGAGGTTCTACAAACTATTTTTTTCCTGTATTCAACAATAGGTCACCTAATAAATATAGGTATAGACTATTGTATATGTAATAATACGAAAAAGGAAGCTAACATAAATAAAATTTAACGACAATCACGTAAGAAGCAGCAATACCCATAAGAGGTTCTTGCGTTAAATTTAAGATTTTTGGAACGTAAAAGGCTCTGTTGTTCGAAGTGTCCGAAGGCATGTAGGGCACAAGTTCAGAGCATTTAGTGGAAAAAATCTATAAATTTAGCAAGGTTCTCTTAAGGTGTCCTTTTTTTGCTACTTTTTTGGACAAGCAAAAAAGTTGAATAAAATATAAGTTAAATAAAATACAAATTAAAATAATCGGGTCACCCAAAAAAATATACAAATAATATTAAATAGCTATTTTTCAGCAACTTATAGAAACTATATTAAAATCATGTCGAAAACAGGAGTTCTCCCTATGTTTCGGGTTTTCGAGATACCACAAACTGTTTTTTTATTTTATGTATGCATTATCTTTATATTTTATACAGTCCTGTTTTAGATAAATATTATGTGGGCGAGACAGTTGATGTCAAACAGCGTTTAGCTTCCTATAATGCCAAATAAAAATATAAATGGCTAATTGGTTTTAAAAAGACCGTATTTTAAGATAACATAAATAGCTCGTATCCCATCTTTCCAATTTATTTTTTTACCCTCTTCGTATGTGCGTCCATAATAAGAAATCCCGACTTCATAAATACGGATGTTAGGAATACGGCTCAATTTTGCAGTGAGTTCCGGTTCAAAACCAAAGCGTTTTTCTTTAAGGCGTAATGATTTTAAAATATTTGCATCGACCAATTTATAGCACGTTTCCATATCGGTCAAATTAAGATTGGTAAACATATTAGATAGGCTTGTAAGCCATTTATTCCCGATACTATGCCAGTAAAATAAAATCCGGTGCGGTTTGCCTCCTATAAAACGCGACCCGTAAACCACATCGGCAAAACCGTTTACAATGGGTTTGAGCAAGTCGTTGTATTCTTCGGGATCGTATTCCAAATCGGCATCTTGAACTATCATATAGTCGCCGGTCGCTTCTTTAATGGCACGATGCAGCGCAGCCCCTTTTCCCATATTTTTGTTTTGTCTGAAAAAACGGATGTCGGCATTGGGGTGATCTTCAATATATTTTAAAACCGCTTGATCCGTTTGATCGGTGGAATAATCATCTACAATGATGAGTTCTTTTTGAATATTGTTTATCAAATCAACAGCCAGTATTTTATCCAAAATCAAATGGATGGTTTGGGCTTCGTTATATGCCGGAATAAGGATGGAGAGTTTTTTTATCATGATTTCCATTTTTCTTTTATAACATACCAAATAAATTTAGTATTTCCTATTAAATATCGTTTCCACATACGTTTTGGCTCTTGAACCAAACGATAAAACCATTCTAAGCCGGCTTTTTGCATCCATAGAGGGGCTCGTTTAACTTTACCGGCCACGACATCAAAACTGCCGCCTACTCCCATGATGAAATTGACATTTTTTAAGGTGTCTTTGTAGTTGTTTAAAAAGTTTTCTTTAGTGGGAGAGCTAATGGCTACAAATAAAATTTGGGCGCCGCTTTGAGCAATTTGACGGGCTATCTCGGGTTCTTCATCTTTTGTAAAATAACCGTTTCTATAACCGGCTATAATTTTTTTTCCATATTTTTTGGTGTATTTGTCCACTACTTTTTTTACAATATCTTCTTGGGCTCCAAACAGGAATATTTTATAGTGTTTTTGAGCGGCCAACTCTACCAGGCTTTGCATCAAATCTATACCGGCGACCCGTTCTTTAAGCGGCTTGCCCAAAAACTTACTTGCCCATACTATGGCTTGTCCGTCGGCATTAATCAAATCGGCGCTATTTACATCTGCGTATAGTTGTTTGTCGGACTGCATAGCAACCATTTTACCGGCATTGACCACCACATGATGTATTTGCCGGTTTTGTTCAATGGCTTGCTCTACTTGTTGTAAGGTTTCAGCCATGTCCAAATTATGAATAGTAGTATTTAAAAAGGTGATAGTCTTATTCACACGCGGGGATTTTTGTCGGTTAAAAAATTCAATAATTCTTTATTTACTTTTTGATTTTCATATCGCAAAGCGGTTTCAAAAGCATTTTTTGTCATCTTTTCCTTTTTATGTTGGGGTAAATTATAAAATCTTAAAATGGTTTTGTATAAATCTTCTGTGTTATTTGTATCAAATAAAAAACCATTTTCACCTTCAATCAAATAAGTTTGTAAAGCCGGATGCTTACTACCTATAACAGGCACGCCGCAAGCCATTGCTTCCAAGCCTACCAAACCTAAACTTTCTCCTTTGTATCGGGTGGGGAAAATAAAAATATCCGATTGTTGATATATTTTGGCTATTTGACTATGTGTTAAGCCGGAATGTAATTGAACCGGTAACGAATGTGCTTTAATCAGGTTTTTGATTTTAGTTTTATCAGGGCCGTCACCTACCATTAAAATTTTTAAGCCGGGAATATCTTTACGGTCAAATAATATTTTTACGGCATTTAAAAATACATTCCAACCTTTTTCGGGTATAAATGAAGAAACATAAGAAATTGTAAAATCCGATGATTTTAAAAGTGGATTAGGATGAAAAATTTTGGTGTCAATGCCTCCGGAAGGATAAATTAAAATATCATCGGGATTCTTTTTATAAAGTTGCATTACTTTTTGTTCATAATGGGCAGAAGGAACCACTACAGGATATTTTTTGATTAAACATTTTTGAAATTGAGATAAAATTTTCTTTTTAAAACTGTCAAAGAGCAAATCATTGCCGTGAAAATTTAAAAATACTTTTTTGTTGCTCCAACAAAATAAGGATAATACTGGAGCCATAAATAAAGGTGCATGCACATAAATAAGATCATGGGATGAAGCCTTAAAATACAACCTGAAAATTTTGAAATATAATTGTAAATATCCGGCTAATTTGGTAAGTTTTCCGTATTTTTTAGCTAAGACAATTTTTTTTATCTTATATTTTTTATTGACGGCATTTTTAAAATTTTTGACAAACACACCATATCTTATATTCGCCTTAGACGGATACATATTGGAAATCAAATATAGGGTTTGCCGGTTATCTTTCATGATGAAAAACGAAAAAAATCTAAATTAAATTCATTATTATACAAAAATAAGTTTATTTTTCAAAATGAAGTTTTATAGCCAAAAGGGCTGTTATAACGGCAAACTTGTTACGATATTCAAAAATATCATCATGATAAATTTGGTTTAGATCTTTTTTGATTTCATCAGGCAATAATTTTTTTTCCATTTCTTCTTTAAATATTCGATTTAACTCCAATAATATTTGTTTGTTTTTTTCTAACCATATCCCATAAGGGTTCATGCTGTCATAATGCCAGTGAAAATATTTTTTGGCGCCGTTATAATAACGTTTAAAGATTTTGCCGTATTTGATTTTCCACTTCCGGTTTGGTTTCATTTGTATTTTATCCCATGGATAGTTTAAAACTTGCGGGTGGTATTTTTTTAACCAATCAAAGTAAATCATTTGATTTTTTTTGTATTCTTTGGGCAATGAAATGCAAAACTCAATCAATTCTCTATCATAGAACGGGGAAATGGTTTCAATAAAATGACTAATTGATTTGTCGCCAAAGAGTGTGGCATGTATTACTCTTTCTTCATAAGCATAAATCTCATAGCCTTTTTCTTGGTATTTTTTTAGTATCCTTGGTAAACTTTTTATTTTGTTTAATAAATGAGCCGGTTTGACAAAACCGGTATATCCGATATTTGCTTTATTTTTAACTATATCATATCCTGATTTGGAAAATGAACCAAAGAGCAAGTCGCCGATTTGCCCCGAGTGAACAACAGAAAATGGTTTTAAATCCAATTCTTGGAGCGTATATTTTAGATGCGAAATGGTGTTATAAAAGATCATGCCATCGGTAGGCACGATATAATTGTTATAAATATCTTTATACAGATAATCACCGCCGTCCAAATTAAATGTTTGGTGTTTAAAACCTTCTTTTTGGGCAATCAATTCGGCATATTTTATGTCCTGTGAGTCTGATTGTCCAAAGGTTAAACTATGTATATTTTTATATCCAAGTTCTTTGGCAATAAGCGCATTGACACGTGCATCCATGCCGCCACTGAGCAATGTAAAAAAGGAATGGCTGTATTGACTGTTTTTATCCCAATTTTTTGCTATTGATTCGGTTAACTTTTTTTCAATTATATCAATAGCAACATCATAAGAAATGGGTTTTGTGGTATTGTCAAAATCAAAATAAGAAGTAATGTTTATTTGTTCATTTTTTAAATCATAAGTTAAAATAGAGCCATAGGGTAAAATGTTGATTTCGTTGATGTAAGTTTGATTGTCTAAAATAAAACCATATAACGCCATCATATATACGGCATCGTGATTGAGATTATAAGTAATTTTGTTTTGTTTAAAACAATGACTCAATGTCTGTAAAGCTGAAGCAAACGCAAACCCTTTTTTAGAATGGTAATAGTAAATATTTTTTGTTGACAAGTGATCATTAAACAAATGGAGTTTTTGGTTATTACTATCAAAGATAAAACCTGAAAAAATGCCTTTTAATTCTGAAATAAATGTGATGCCGCTGGTTTGATAAGCCTTGATAAAATCCTCAGCCATTTTAATATTTTCGGTTAAATTGATACCATCAAAAGCTATAGAAATACCATCCTTTTCAAAAAAAAATTTATCATTTGGCATTTGGCTTGTAAAATTGCCGCCCAAAACACCTTCATTCATTTTTTTTTCAAAGAATGGTTTTGAGTTGCCGGAAGGCTTAATATGTAAATTTTCATTGTCGTTTAATAAAAAACCGTATAACGCCATTGGATTGTTATTTAATGAGTTGTATATTTTGGCTTAAGATAGTATTTTGTTATAAAATAACTATAAAAAAATACGATAAAAATAATGCCTTGCACTCTATAAAAAGTTTCGGTAAGAGAAACCATTGAAATAATTAAAAAAAACATCAACAAAACATAATCTTTTTGTTGTAAACCAACCGTGAGAATAGTTCCTAAAAACAATAAATAAGCAAGTAATAATAAAATCCCGCCGGATAGCCACCATTGTAAATAAGAATTATGCGCATTGTATCCCTTTTCAATTAAAAACTTTTGATTTTTTTCTTTATAAATCTGTTGTAACACATCATTGTCAGATCCGGTGCCCCAGCCAATCCACGGCCTTTTTTGAATCAATTCCAAAGCATCTGTCCATATGGTTAAACGGCCTTGTTTTTCGGGATTTCCTTTTTTGACGGCAGAATTACTATTATACCTATAGTTATATTTAGCAGCAAACGTAAATAAAAACCTTTCCTTTACGATAGGAATATTTAAACTCAAAACTATGATAAGCAAAAGGCTTATAAGTGTTGGCAAGATTTTTTTATGATTCTTATAAGCTTTGTGTAAATATAATAAACCTAATGCAAATAATACAATATATCCCATGCGGCTGCCTGTTAAAACAATCCCAAAAACATGTATAAATATCAATAAATAATATGAAAAGGCGTTTTTAAAATAAGAATCAAATTTGAATAGTAACAAACTCAATGATAACAATGCAAACATGGCTACGTATGTTGGATGTTGATTAAAAACCTCCAGAAAATCATAACGGTAAAAATAATACCAATTAATACCTTTTTTATGAGATAAATTGAATAATATTTGTCTATAAACAGCCGTTAAAAAACAAATGACATAAAAGGCGGAAACGCTATAAATGTAGCCCAATTCAATCTTTTCTCTTTCTTTTTCATCTAAGGGCTTGGTAAACATAAATATTAACGGAATCAATAAAAATGAAATAAATCGTTCTACTATTTTTAAACCTCTGTCAAGATTCTCGGTATAAGTAAGTCCAATAATCAAAGTAATAAAAAACAAAATGGGAGGTATCAATTTTTTATATGAAAACAGATGGGTTTTTAATTTCTTTTTTAGATTAAATAAAGATGCAGTCATTAATAAAATAACGGTCCATGAAGCAATACGATACGAAAAAAAATACCCGATACTGACCAACCATACAGCTATTAAAAAAATATTTCTCTTATTGATATTTATGTTCATCCGTTTCTCCCGTTTTTTGATATTGGTTTACTAATATAAAAAATATAAAATGAATGGTGGCAATACCACTTTCAAAAAAATGCCCCGAAAGTGCTATAATGCCCAATAAAGATAAGGTGAAAAATAATTTGAATTTATACTCAAATTGAACAAAATTCAACATTTTGAAAAAGATATATAAGTAGAGTAAACCTCCTAATAACCCAAAGAATAAAAATAAATCAATTAACCCCATTTCTATATAGTAGGTTTTCATATCATGCCCTCCGATAATAAAATTTATAAAAGACCATTTGGTAGATACCAATGGAATTAGTTTTTGTTGTATAAAAAAGTTTCTTCCGGATAAAATGGCAGCTAACAAACCAAATTTTTGATAACTGTAATTAAAAACTTCCCAGGCGTTTAAAATGATTTTATTTATTAGAGAGAAAAATACTAAATAACCCGAAATTCCTAATAATAAAACGGTGGAAATAAACTTTTTAAAAGAAACTCTTTGCAAGAAATGAAAAATCAAGAGTAACACAAGATATAAATATACGGCTTTTGTGCCTACTAAAAATGAACTGGCTAAAATTAGCCAAAACAGTTTTTCTTTGATATTTTTATAAAACCTTCGGTAGTATAGCGTGGTAATTGCAAATATAAAAATATAGGACGACTCATTTTGCGCAAAGATTAAACCGTTGTAACCAAATCGCCATGGGCCTTTGTAGGTTCTGAAAAATTCAATTGAAAAGATTAAACCGACTATAATAAAAATGCTATTAATAATTAATACCCATTTATAGACTTTCCATATTTTTTCTGTGCCTTTTTTACAATCTATAATATCCTTGGCAGGTAAAAATAAAATAATAGGGAAGAGGTATTTAAACAGTGAATTGAAGTTTTCCCAAAAATGAATATGTAAACCGGAAAGAGTCAAAAAATATTGACCGGTCAAAAAGAAAAGTATGAATAAGATAATACTAAAAAGTAAATGAATTTTGCTTTTTGTAAGATAGAGTAGTGCATAAAATAAAAAGATTATTTCAAAAAAACCCTTGACAATAGGCCCAAGGCGAAAGGCATTGGGTATAAAATAATACATAATCTTATAGGCACTATCTGTAAAATAAAAAAGGATAAAGCTGATCGAAAGTAACCAAATTGATATGTGGCAAAAATAATTTTTATGTATTTTTATGCTGTTCACTTTCTATTATTTCTTTAATTTTTTGTTCGCTGATGTAATAAATAATTAAGCCCGTAATAATATTTTGAATTAGAAAAATATATGCTGTTCCGTAAACTCCATAATGCTTCATTAACAAATAACCAAGTGGTAAAACTATAAAAATTACCATCGAAGAAATGTAAGCAATATATTTCATTTTTCCTAAGCTTAAAAATACTATACCTCTAAAAGCATAAAAAGTACTGATCCACCAACCGATTAGTAATATTCTGAGTAAGGGAATGGCTTGATCATATTTATGACCGAAAATCCATTGTATCAAAAAAGGAAGAATGGTTTGACCTAACAATAAAATAATAGAACTTATATAGATATATTTTTTTTCAAAAATTTTTAAGCTCCTTTTAAACCGGTTTATCTCAAGGGCATTTTCAGATAGCTTAGGGGTTGCAAACTGCTGCGCACTGCTGGTTAAAATATTTAAACCTTGCACTATAATCAAAGCAAAAGAATACTGCCCAAACATAAGTCTTTCCATGATAATAAAATTGGCAAGCAAATAATTACCGTTCATCTTTATTTGATCTATAACTTGCGCAATAAAGGCCTGTCTTGATAAGCGTTTCAATTCCGCTTTCAATTTTTTTGAAATAGTTACGGTTTTTCTAAAAACCGGAATTTTTAAATCATAAATTAAATATATGACAGTAATTAGCGTTGTTATAATCATTGAATAGATATATGCTTTTAACTGATACATATAGGTTAAGCCAATGACGATAACAAAAGAAAATAGTTTGAAATATAACACCAATAAACTTATTTTTTTAAATTGGTGTAAGGCTTGGTAATATCTGATTAAAAATTGCAATATAACTGCCGGTATCAACATTAACATATATAGTTTAAACCAATATGTAAGCTCTTTATCGACAGAAACAATACCTAAAAACCCTAAAAGTTCAAAAACTAGAAAGGTAGCTATTGAAAAATTTAAAATGTAATGAAAGGCATAAGTAAATATTTCTTTTTGACGGGATTTTTGTTGCGGAACCACCTTTAAGATAGCCCAAATCATACCTCCGCTACCTAAAACAATGCCAATGCTCATATAAGTTTCTATAGTTTTTATTATCCCTACATACTTGGGATTCATAATCTTTGCTATCAAGATGTGAGAAATAAAAACTATTATTTGTATGGAATAGTTTGAGATTATCAGATAGAAAAACCCCTTTTCTTGTAAAGATTTTATATGGGCAATAATCCGCTTCATATAAATTAGCTGGAAGAGACATTTACAAAATCAAGAACTTGTTTGTTTTGGGGTATTTGCAGTCCTTTAAAGTCTTTATGTCCTACTAAAAAAGCAATGATATCAGCTTGTTGCACGGCTTCTTTTGCAGGCAAAAGTTTAAATTCTTCCGAACTATCAATATTAGGTTCAACGGCAACCACATCAAAGCCTTGCATTTGCAAACTACGGGCAACATATAATGACGGCGATTCACGCAAATCGTCAATATCGGGTTTAAAAGCCAATCCCATGGCAGCTATCAAAGGTTTTTTGCCGTTTTTTAATTCAAATTGCAAAGCGGTATTTTTTATTTTTTCAATCACCCATTCGGTTTTGTAGTTGTTAATTTCGCGTGCCGTTCTGATAAGGCGTGCTTCTTTGCCAAATTCAGACACTATAAACCAAGGATCAACTGCAATACAATGTCCACCCACACCCGTTCCGGGACGCAAAATATTGACTCTAGGATGTTTATTGGCCAATTCAATAAGTTCCCACACATCTATACCTGCCTTGTCACTGATAATTGACAATTCATTGGCAAATGCGATTTGTACATCGCGTGACGAATTTTCAACCAGTTTAACCATTTCAGCAGTTCTGGCATTGGTCGGATACAAATTACCTCGCACAAATTGCTTATAAAAGCTTATGGCTTTCTTTGTCGATGCCTCATCAATACCGCCTATGGCTCTATCGTTATGTTCCAGCTCATAAATAATATTGCCCGGCAAAACACGTTCCGGACAATAGGCTATATATAAATTATCTTTTAAGTCGGGGCGCTCCTGATATATCAAATCGCGCATTTTTTCCGTTGTTCCTACCGGGCTGGTTGATTCTATAATAAATAAATTGCCTTTTTGTAAATGTGGAATGATAGATTTTGTGGCTGCTTTTACATACGAAATGTCGGGTTTATTGCCATCTCTGACAGGTGTGGGGACTGTGATGATAAAAGTGTCTGCAGGTGTTACCGCCATGGTAGCTTGCAAATAGCCTTGCTTAACAACTTTATTTACCAACTCTTCTAAATCCGGTTCTACAATATGTATTCGTCCTTGATTTATGGTTTCAATCACTTCAGGTTTAACATCTATGCCGGATACTTTAATTTTCTTAGAAGCAATTAGAGCAGCGGTCGGCAAGCCTATATAACCCAAACCTACCATCACAACACTATCTTTTTTCATTATATTTTGATAAATTTTGGTTGAACAAATATAGGATAATTTTATTAAAGTAATTATGAATATACTCAAGGAGACATTTGATTAAGAAGAAGATGTTGAAACAACTACTTAGGGCTTGCTGAAAAGCTCGGAAGTGCAATAGATTTTTAATTTGTGAATTGCAGATGTATATAGATACTTCAAAATGAACAAGTTGAAAAGATGTTGTGCTTACGAGCAGCAGAAATATTAAATTTACGCGTTTTACAAGTGTAAGGAATTTTAAGCTTTTATGTGAAAAATCATGCATTTCTCATCGAACACCCGATTGTATTATATTGAAATTCAACATTTAAGCGTTTTTCAGCAAGCCCTACTTAATGTTTTTGAAATACCAAAAAAATTTGGTATTACGGTTCACTCAAAAGAATCAAGGAACTATTGTAAATGACCGGTTTGACAGCAAAATGTAATAGTGATATCAAAAAATCTATTCCGAGCTTTTTAGCAAGTCCTATTTATAACTTTGTTTTGTTGTTTTTTAGCCATTCTTTATACTCCCCAAATGCGACATGGTTAAAGTCATCTTGTGATAAAGAAAGGTTGTTTATTAGATACTCCTTAATACTTTTGTATTTTTCAAAACATTGTTCAATGGCAAAGCATATCTCCTTCATACTTTGTTTTTCTTCCGTGCAATAAAAAATACGCTTGAAAAAAATGTAGTTTCTAACCGGCCCGATATTGGGCAAATTGCTTGTATACAGACCGTTTTTGACGTTATAAATGGCTTTTGTTAATCGCCTTAATTTTAATTCGAAAAGCATTGTGCTTATTTTACCACTAAATTTACAATTTTTCCGGGAACTACAATTACTTTAATCAATTGTTTGCCTTCCAAAAGGCTTTTGACTTTTTCGTCTGCCAATACGGTTTGTTCTATTTCGTCTTTTCCCATATTGGCAGGCAAATCCAATTTGTGCCGCATCTTGCCGTTGAACATTACCGGATAGATTTTGGTGCTTTCTTTTAGATAACGTTCTTCGTATTGCGGGTAGGGTTCAAACGAGATGCTTTGGCCTTCGTGTCCCAATTCGTCCCACAATTCTTCTGCCAAGTGCGGTGCAAAAGGTGATAATAAAACCACCAACGGCGATAATATTTTGCGTTTGTTGGTTTTGAGTTTTTGCAATTCGTTTACGGCAATCATAAACTGACTGACGGCGGTATTAAACGAAAAATTTTCAATATCTTCCGTAACCTTTTTGATGGTTTTGTGCAATATTTTCAATTCTTGTTCGGTAGGTTCTTCCAAAGAGACGTCAAATATGCCGTCTTGATGAAACAGCGTCCAAAATTTGCGTAAAAAATTATGCACGCCTTTTAGTCCGGCAGTATTCCATGGTTTGGCTATTTCAATAGGACCTAAAAACATTTCATACATACGAAGCGTATCGGCACCGTATTGTTCGACAATATCGTCGGGATTGACCACATTGTATTTTGATTTGGACATTTTTTCGACTTCGCGACCTACTTTGTATTTGCCGTCTTTCAAAATAAAGTCTGCATCGGCAAAATCGGGACGCCAAGCTTTGAATTTTTCGGTGTCCAAATAATCGTAATCGTCCACCATATTGACATCGACATGTATGGGTGTGGTGTCATAGTCGTTTTTTAGTTCGTAAGAAACAAATTTGTTAGTGCCGTTGATACGGTAAACAAAGGCGCTGTTGCCCAAAATCATCCCTTGATTGATGAGTTTAACACTGTATTCGGGTTCGGGGACATAGCCGGTGTCAAACAAGAATTTTTGCCAAAAACGGCTGTATAACAAGTGTCCGGTGGCATGTTCACTACCACCTAAATACAAATCGACTTTACGCCAATATTCGATAGCTTCTTTGCCAAAAGGCGCTTGGTCGTTGTGCGGGTCCATATAGCGGTTAAAATACCACGAGCTGCCCGCCCAACCCGGCATGGTGTTGAGTTCCATCGGAAAAACGGTTTCATTGTCAATCAAATCCGTCGATACGATTTTTTCGTTTGCTTCGTCCCAAGCCCAAATTTTGGCATTACCCAGCGGTGGTTGTCCGTCTTCGGTGGGCAAATATTTTTCTACTTCGGGCAGTTCAACGGGCAAATGTTTTTCGGGAATAGCCGTTGCCATACCGTTTTTGTAGTAAATAGGGAAGGGTTCGCCCCAATAACGCTGGCGAGAGAATACGGCATCGCGCAAACGGTAGTTTATTTCGGCTTTGCCAACACCCGTTTCTTCCAATTTTTTAATCATTTTAGGAATGGCTTCTTTGGCGGGCAAGCCGTTTAAGAAGTCCGAATTTATCAATACGGCATCTTTGTTTTCGTTGGCTTTTTCGCTAATGTCGTTGCCTTCAAATATGTTGATAATGGGAATGTCAAATTGTTTGGCAAATTCATAATCACGTTGGTCGCCGGCAGGCACCGCCATAATAGCACCGGTTCCGTAACCGGCTAATACATAATCGCTTATCCAAATGGGAATTTTGGCATTATTAACAGGATTGATGGCATAAGCACCGGTAAATTGTCCGGTTTTTTCTTTGCTGTCGGTCATGCGTTCGCGCTCGCTTTTTCGGGCGGCTTTTTCTTGATAGGCTTTGACTTGGTCGCGGTATTCGTCGGTGGTGATTTTATCGACCAGTTCGTGTTCGGGTGCCATTACCATAAAAGTAGCACCGAAAAGCGTATCGGCACGGGTGGTAAATACTTCAAATTTTTTATCGGTGCCGTCTATATCGAACCAAATGGAAGCACCCACCGATTTGCCTATCCAGTTGCGTTGCATTTCTTTAAGCGATTCGGGCCAGTCCAGTTTGTCCAAGTCTTGTAACAAGCGTTCGGCATAGGCGGTGATACGCATCATCCATTGGCGCATTTTTTTACGCACAACGGGGTGTCCGCCACGCTCGGAAACACCGTTTACGACTTCGTCGTTGGCTAAAACCGTGCCTAAGGCGGGGCACCAGTTTACTTCGGCATCAGCCAGGTAGGTAATACGGTATTTGTGTAAAATTTCGTCTTTTTTTTGCGGACTAAAATTTTGCCATTCGGCTGCCGAAAAAACAGGCGTATCTTTATCGGAAGCCGCATGGACATTGATATTGCCTTCGGTTTCAAATACTTTGATCAATTCACTGACAGGACGTGCTTGGTTTTTGTCTTTGTCATAATATGAGTTGAAAAGTTGCAAGAAAATCCACTGTGTCCATTTGTAATATTTAGGGTCAGAAGTTCTGATTTCGCGTGACCAGTCAAACGAAAAACCGATTTTATCCATTTGTTCGCGGTAGCGTTTGATATTTTGTTCCGTTGTTACGGCGGGGTGTTGTCCGGTTTGTATGGCGTATTGTTCCGCCGGCAGTCCGAAACTGTCGTAACCCATTGGGTGCAAAACATTATAACCTTTGTGTCTTTTGTAGCGGGCGTAAATATCCGAAGCGATATAGCCCAGCGGATGACCTACGTGTAGTCCGGCGCCCGAAGGATAAGGGAACATATCCAATACGTAATATTTGGGTTTGTCGGAATTGTTTTCGGCTTTAAAAGTTTGATTTTCAGCCCAATATTTTTGCCATTTGCGGTCTATTTGGTTAAAATCGTAGGTCTTCATATTTTGACATATTTTTTGTAAGTTGCAAAGATATAAAATTATGAGGATTGTTAGTGTGAAAATATCTTAACTTGCACAATAAAAATTAACGATGAAAAAGCCGGTAAAAATACTTATTTTATGCACGGGCAATTCGTGTCGCAGTCAAATGGCGGAAGCTTTTTTAAAAGCACTGGATAACAATTTGTATGTGGTTTCGGCCGGCACGGAACCAGCCGGAGAGGTGCATCCCAAAGCTGTTGATGTCATGCAAGAACATGGGTTGGATATAAGCCGAAATTATCCTAAATCCGTTGATCAATTTGTAAATGAAGCCTTTGACTTTGTGATAACCGTTTGCGACGGTGCCAAAGAGGCTTGTCCTATTTTTGCCGGTGAGGTCAAAAAGCGTTTACATATAGGTTTTGACGATCCGGCGACGGTGCAAGGCTCCGACACCTATATTTTATCCGAATTTAGACGTATTCGTGATGAAATAGAAATGGAGTTCAAGAGATTTTATCATACTTATATCAAGTAATTGAAACTTAAAATCAATAATTATTTGACTGTTAAAACTTATAAACAATTAAATTATGGGTGCTGTCATAAACCAATAAATAACGACCGTTTTTGCCGGCTTTAAAATCTAAAATTTCGTTTCCAATTATAGGAAAATTAGGCAATAAGTTAGCTTTTGAATCATAAGCATAAATGCGGTTATCATCGGTATTGGCAATAAAAATCAATATTTTATTACCGGCTTTAAATATTTTTGGCCGGCTGTAATTGCCCAAATCCAATTCTATCAATTTTTTATTGATTAATAACTTTTGACCGGCAACAGCCGCAAGTGTATTATATTTGACTTCAGATAAAATATTTTGACCAATATCCAATGAGCCGCTTTTGATTTTACCCGACAAATCAATGGCAACCAACCGGTCATTATCATCAACATTGACAAACTTGTTATGATATACCCCCCAATTATTTCTTGTGGTTTTAAATGTCTGTGAAACTTTAACACGTTCAACACCACGTCTGTTAAGCAAATATAATTTTCCTTTGGCATCTTGCATCTGTATAAAATCTTTATTGCCAATTCTGAAATGCTGCGGTGGTGCGACAATATCCTCTCCGGTTTTGACTTTAAAGCCTTTGACTTTTTTAGCCTTATTATCAAATAGTCTGAATTTTTTCGATTGAGTAATACCAAAACGGTATTTACGATTTTTTTCATAATCAAACACGCTGATACCGCGGGTTATTTTTTGCATAAAATGTTGTGGGAATCCTTCAACATTGCGTCCCAAGCGGTCAATGACATACCAGTGATGCGGCGTAACAAAAGTATATTGCAACTTACGATTGCGCAATATATCCACTTGTTTTATATCTCCGGTAATTTTATCTTTAATTGGCGTTTGCCATAATTTTTTACCGTTTAAATCAATTAAAGTCAAGGTGTTATCATCATCTTGATAAATAATATTATATTGTTTGGTTTTATGGTTGTAACCCAATTGAGGCTTGGCCACCGGCATGTTATTCAAAGGATACATTAACACTTGTTGCACTAAACCTTGACTGTTGTCCGAAGACAGACCTTTTAAAATCAAATTGGTATATACAATATTGTCTCCGGCTTTGAAGGTTCTGACTTTTAAATATTTTTGACGATTAATAGGCACCGCATTGGCAAACACGCTTAAATGATAGGCATCAGGGATTTCTGCTTTTAATTTTTGGTAAGCCTTACTTTGGGTCAATACCGCTTTATTATGAATATCATTTAATATTTTTTCCAAATACGATTGATGTTCGGCTACCAAAATGATATCGTCAATAACGGTATAATAACCCGCCTTAAACCGAGGAAAAAGTTGACCGAAATAGGTGTTTATTAAATCGGGATAATTAAACTTATAAATACTGTAATTGCCCATTTCCTTAATCAATTCGGAAGCTTCTCCGGTTAAGCTCTCAGGACTTTTAAGTTGTAATGCTACGGCTTTATTTTGATTTTCGGAAAAATAAGCTATAGCTTGCAAATCTTTTAATACTTGTTTGACTTTAGGGGTCTCAGGGGCATAAGCTTTGTATGCCGATAAATGTTCTACAAAACTTTCAAAATCATCAAATGTCAAAATAATGTTGTAATCTATAGCAAAAGGAATTAAATGGGATATATGTTCGGTAACAGGTTGTATGTCTTTAAAAACAGATGAAAGTATATTTACGGTATCTTGACTAATGCCAATGCCGCTGGCAATTTGCTTATCTATTTCAGTTATATCTAAAAATTGCCACGTATCTAAATCCTGCCATTTTATTTTTAAAGGAGAACGAAACAGGATGTCGTTTTTTAACTTAGGCGTAATAACGACTATATTCATTTCAGCATTGGCATCCAAACTGTTTATGCCTTTTAAAAAACGGTCGTTTTGGGTCAAACGGCCAAAAGCATCACGATCTCTAATACAATTTTCGAGTAACAATTTTTGATTGGATATAAAACACATTCCGTCAATCTCGACTGCATAATAAGATTGTTTTCGATAGTTCTCAGAATATATTTTAAAACCATCATAAGTTGTTATTTTTCCGTTAAACAAACTATCTATATTAACAGGTTGTCCTACCGACACAAAGCCTTTGATTTTATTGTTACTTTGCAAAATATTGATAATAAAAGGAAAAGTGTAGCCGGTTTTACTCAAAAATTTTTTATCGGTATTGTTTAAATAAAGATCGACCACCAACGGATTGCTTTTTTTCAAACCTGCTGGCTTGTTTATTTTTAAAACATAACCAGCTTGCGGCAACACATAGTCAAACAAGGGTGTTTGTTTTGCCGGCGGTGCTTCATTACATGAATAAAAACTGATAATTAAAAATAATTGTAAAAAAAGAAAGATGTTGCGCAACATATCAAGCCAAATTTTAGTATCAAGCAAAGATACAACTTAAGCAATAAAAATTAAAGGAATAAAGTTAATACCAAATCGATTTATAAAATAGTCCAAAATATTTTGTCCCGAAGCTTCGGGATTTGGTTTGGTCAAGGAAAAAAATACAGTAGTAGCCGTAGCTGCAGTCGAGCATTTTCGACGATGAGAAAGCCAAAAAGAAACGAAACATTGGACAATTTTGTATGTTGTTTTGGTATAATGTTTCAAATCGGCAAATATTTGTATCTTTAAGGCAAAATTATTACAGTTGGAGTCACCAGTCAAAATCATAGAATGTCCCCGCGATGCCATGCAAGGTATCAAAACTTTTATTCCTACTGCTACTAAAACAAGATATATTCAAAGTTTGCTCCATGTTGGTTTTGACACCATAGATTTCGGCAGTTTTGTATCGCCCAAAGCCATTCCGCAAATGCGTGACACTGCACAAGTGGTTGAAGCTTTGGATTTGTCAAAAACCAACACCAAACTATTAGCCATTGTTGCTAATAT
>JAMOMQ010000059.1 GCA_027066995.1 Flavobacteriales bacterium | reverse complement strand
AAGGAACCATTGAAGACGCTATTGAGGCCGGTGAAAAAATGTTAGCCGAAGCTAAAAACTAAACTTATGAAATTAGATATCGTAACGCCCGAAGGCGCTTTATTTTCAGGTGAAATTGAAGCTATCTCAGTGCCGGGAGTGAATGGCACCTTCGAAATGCTAAATAACCACGCCCCTATTGTGGCCATATTAACACAAGGAAAAATCCGGATTAAAGGAAACAATCTTACAGTAGCTGATGAAGTTGCCGGTAAATTTGAATTTTCTAATAATGAATTAATTTTGCCCATAAATTCCGGAACTGTAGAAATGAAGAACAATAAAGTCATTGTTTTGGCAGAATAACAACCGGCGATATTTTAATCGAATTTAAAAAGGTGGTTTAATCCACCTTTTTTATTATGATTTTTTATAAAGTTTTTTATAGTTATAATTATTTTTAATAATAATATTACATATGTTAAATTTTAAATGTTAAATTTGCAAAAAACAAATGCTATGGAAAAATTTGATCTGGATATTCAACCTAACAAAAAAAATATTTCTACACTAAACTACAGACTTATTATCATTATTGTTTTAGCTCTGTTTATTCTCGGAGGAGGAATATATTGGTTTTTAAACAGAAATGATGATACCCAATCAATAAACGATGAAGTCACTGAACAAACAACTGAACAGGATGTAGAAGAAACCAATGAAAAAGTTATTGACTCTACCGATATTAATCAAATGGAAAATAGCGGTATGGAAAGTGACACAACACAGGTTGAAACCGAACAAAACCCTGAAGCAACCGAAACTACAACCGAAGATACGCAACCGGTACAAAACGCTGAAAACACTACCAAAGAAGTAAACACCAATACTTCCGCTAACGGTACCGATTTAAAATATTTTATTGTAAACGCAGCTTTTAAAGTGGAAAATAATGCCCAAAACAAAAAAGCAGCTTTGCAAAATCAAGGTTATCAAGCTATTATAGTAGGACCAACACCAAACGGTTTATTTATAGTGGCTTATGAAGGCTTTAGCGATATCAATGCAGCAAAAGAAAAATTGAAAGAAATCAGACAAACCAATAGTCAAGCATGGATTTATAAAAAACAGTAAATTTAGAAAATAGTTTCCGGTTGTATAACCGCATCAAATTCTCGAGCAAAAACCTCGAGAATTTGTTGTTTTAACCTATTATTGTCGGGGACATAACCCAGTTCTTTAGCCATAGAAGTAACACCTTTATGTTTAATACCACAAGGAATAATGTGGTTAAAATAAGTTAAATCAGGATTAATATTTAAGGCAAAACCATGCATGGTTATCCACCGGCTGGTCTTGACACCCATGGCACAAATTTTTCTAACCTTAGCCGTTCCTACATCCAGCCAAACTCCGGTTTCACCTTCACTACGTTCTCCTTTAATGTCGTAAAGTGCCAATACTTGTATAATAACCTCTTCGAGCAAACGCATATAGGCCAAAATATCCAAATCAAAATTATCCAAATCAATAATAGGATAGCCTACAATTTGTCCAGGTCCGTGGTATGTAATATCGCCGCCACGGTTGGTTTTAATAAATTGCACTGATTTTTGTTTTCGTTTTTCGGCATCTATCAGCAAGTGTTCCTCTTTACCGCTTTTGCCCAAAGTATAGACATGCGGATGTTCTGTAAAAAGTAAATAATTGTTGGTAATAATCTTATCTTCCGAATGCTTGTTGTGTATTTTATCCCGCTTAAGTTGTTCAAACAAAACAGTCTGTTTGTCAAAAGCATTTTGATACGCTTGCAAGCCTATATCTTGATAATAAATCGTTTTATTTTTCATTTACATTATCTTTAGCAGCCGGTTGTAACAAACTTATTTTATTATGATCAGTTGTTATATGCAACGCTCTACCCAACATCAAAGGATAATTGTCAGTAATATGGCCAATGGGCGCATTAAAAATAACCGGATAATCATAAGCGGCAGTATGCTCCAAAATAATTTCTTGATAAGTTTTACCAAAAGAAGGCTGATTGTCAGGAATACCTGTAAATTGTCCAACCAAAAGCGCTCTTAAATCCTTTAATTTACCTGCCATTTTCAAAGCTATCAACATTCGGTCAATCTGATACAATTGCTCACCTACATCTTCTATAAAAAGAATTTTGTCATGTGTATCAATTGATAAATTTGTTCCCAGCAAACTGTATAAAATAGCTAAATTTCCGCCTACTACTTTACCGGAGACCGGTTTAAAATTAACAGTATAAGTATCTTTATTAAATTGGTAAGCAATACTTCTTCCCTTAATTGCATTTTTAGTTTGCTCAACAACTTCTTTTGATATTTTTTCTCTTAACTGAACCGGCATAAAAGCATGCAGACTCTCATATCCCATTCGTTGCAGTTTAGCATGAAAAACGGTAATATCCGAAAATCCTACGAGAAGTTTAGGAAATTTTTTAAAATTATGCCAATTCAACTCATCAATAATTCTGATGCTGCCATAACCGCCACGCAATGCCCATATCATTTTAACATCCGGATTATCTATGGCTTTTTGCATATCGGCAAAGCGCTGCAGATCATTACCAGCAAAATGGCCGGCTTGTTGCAAAATATTTTGACCGGCATAAGATTTAAACCCCCACTTGTATAATAATTTTTGTGCCCGGTTTACAGTTTCACCGTCAGACAAAAAACCTGCAGGACTCACCAAGGCTACCAAATCATTTTGTTGTAAATACATTGTTTGTTTTTGGTAAAAATACATACTTTTTAAATATCAAACCAAAAATATCACTACGCTTATGTCTTATTTATTTTGTAAATTTGTTCGTCTTTATCTTTTTTATGAAAAAAAACTTAATCTTATTCATACTTATACTTATAACCGCTTGTTCCGGCAATGATACTTTGCCAAAACCCAAGGCACAATTACGCTTGGAATATCCGGCCGCTATCTATCATAGAGACACCTTAAAACATTTTATTATAGACAAATCAAACAGAGCAAAAATAGAATACATTTCGGATAACAAAATCAATTTGGTATATCCTGAAATGAAAGCCAAGATTTATTTGACTTACAACAAAATAAATCAAAATTTGGAAGCTTTGCTTCGTGATGCCGAAAAATTCACCTATGAGCATACCGTTAAAGCTGATGAAATCATTACACGAGACTTTATTAATCAAAAAGACAGTGTCTATGCTACCATTAATACGGTGACAGGCAATGCCGCTTCGCAGATACAATTTCATGCAACCGACAGTGTGCGGCACTTTTTAGACGGCTCTTTATATTTTTATGCTCAACCTAATTATGATTCTATCATGCCGGCTGTCAAATATTTACAAAAAGACATTCAAAAATTGATTGAAGATCTTAAATGGCGTTAATTTTTAACAAGACTTTTTATTTAATGTAACTTTAATCGCTCTTTAATTGACATTTCTATTATAAATTTGCAAGATTATTTTGATTTATAAAAAAATGTCAGAAGTAAAGTATTATCAAATTTTTGAAGACCGGAAGCCTTATGAACCCATGCGTTTTTCATTGTTTAGAAGTTCGCTGTTTCATATAGTATCCATTGTTTTTATATTTGTAGGAGTTGAATACCTTACATGGCGCTGGCAGCATTCTATCAACTGGGATGCCAAATGGATTTCTTTGCCTTTATACTTTGCAGAAGTAATGGCTTTTATAGGTTCATTATTAACCATTATCAATTATTGGTCTTATAAAAACCTAAAAATAGAAAAACCGGTGCATTATTTATCGGAAATAGAAGAACTGAAGCCCGGACAAAAAGATCGCCCCATAAAAATAGATTTATATATCGCCACTTACAACGAAGAATTGGAAATAGTCGAAGATACCGTGCGTGATGCAACATTGGCTACTTATCCGTATGATGATGTAGACATACAAATTCATTTATTAGATGATGGTCACCGTGACGGCTCCGACCCCGAAAAAGAAAATTTTAAAGCCCTGGCCGAAAAGTATCATATCAATTACTTTGTAAGAGATAATAATATCGGTTTTAAAGCCGGCAATATGAATAATGCTTTCTATCAAACCGATGGTGATTTAATTGTTATTTTAGATGCCGACACCCGAATTTTTAAAGACTTTTTAAAAAACACCACCGGTTATTTTAGAAATAAAAAAATGGCTTGGATACAAACACCACAATGGTTTTATGATGTCCCTCCGGGCTTGCCACTCAACGAATATTTGGAAACCAAATACGGTTTTGCAGGCAAAGTAGCCGGTAAAATCATTCCTTTTTCCAAGAAATATTTGGTAGGCAAAAATGTATTTGGCACCGATCCCGAATTGTTTTACGACGTCATTCTGCGACATCGCAATGCCGTTAATGCCGCTTTTAGTTGTGGTGCCGGATCAGTACAAAGACGAAGCGCTTTGGCTGCTTTAGCCATTAAAGAACAACAGGAAAATATCAAAGAAATTATCAAAAAAGACCCTTCAAAAGATGTAAAACAACTTGAAAAAGAAGTGCCTTTAAGACCCTTTATTCATCATATTTCGGAAGACATCCTTACTTCTATCATGTTACATGCAGATGCCAAAAAATGGCAATCTTATCAACATCCTAATGTAGAATGTAAAATGTTATCGCCTCAGTCGTTCGATATTTTTATCAAACAGTTTTCGCGTTATGCCGAAGGCACCATTGATATTACTTTCAGCAAAAGAAATCCGGTGTTTTTAAAAGGACTCAGCTGGCGGCAACGTCTGGCTTATTTAGAAACCATTTGGTCTTATCTATCACCGCTTTGGTTGTTGATTTTTATATTTTATCCCATCATTTTCTTTTTTACTTTGATTCCGCCGCTAAAAGCTTTTAGTTTTGATTTCTTTATAAGAATTGTACCCTTTTTGATGCTAAATGTTTTAGTAACCGGTATTGGTAATTGGGGCAAATCTACCAAACGCCCCGAGCAATTTTACCAAGCAGGATTTTGGTACAAATTACAAGCACTATACAAAGTTCTAATCAAAGGTAATGTTAAATTTAATGTCACCAGTAAAAAAATAAAATACAGTCAATCCAACTTAAAACATGTATGGCCGCATTTATTGATCTTTATACTCACCGCCTTAGGAATTTTGTATAATTTATATTTGGTTTACACCAATCAACATCCATCGTATTCGGCCTTTTTTGCCAATATATTTTGGAGTGTTTTTACCTTTTATCTGATATCACCTTATGTGAGAGCCGCTTATTGGAATGAAGAATTGTTTCAAAAATCAATTGCTCATTATAAAAAAAGAAAGAATAAAAAATAAAGCCTTAAATATCTTATGAAAATAGTAATCGATTTAGGAAAAATTGGAAGATTTCTAAAAAAAACGGTCAAGCCCGTAGTAATGCTTGTGGCTTTTTATTTGGGAGCTAATGCCGTATTATTTATTGAAAAAGCCCGGCCCTCAGACTTTGGTTTTTATAAAGATATTTTTTCAAAAGAATTGGTTATTAAACCTCATGAAAAATATCCAATGCGACAAATTGCAGACAGCTTAAATCCGCAAGATTTGGAAGATGCCCGGATTGCTTGGCGTTATTTTCAAAATAACTATCAAGAAAAAACCGGATTATTCAATAGTGTGGATAAATATCCGGCCACTACTTTTTGGGACATCAGCAGTTCTTTTCATGCCTTGATGAGTGCTTATCAATTAGGACTGATAGGCCAACAGGAATTTGATCATAAAATGACCAAAGCATTACAATCTATCAAAAAAATGAAGCTCTATAAAGGTATCTTGCCCAACAAAGTATATAGTTCCGAAACCCTCTCTATGGTGGATTATTCCAATCACATCACCAATGAAGGTGTTGGCTGGTCTGCTATGGATGTCGGTCGTTTTTTGGGTACTGCCATGCGTATTGTAAAAAACTATCCAAGATTTACACCGCTGGTTGACAGTATTATTGCGCGCTGGGATATCCAGAAAATATTAGGTAAAGATGCCACCCTGCACGGTATCGGCTTTAGTTTTAAAGACAAACATGTCAAAATAGTACAAGAAGGCAAACTCGGATATGAAGAATACGCCTCAAAAGGTTATATGATTAACAGCTACGATGCCAGTGAATCTTTACGATATACAGATTTTATCAAATTTATAGATATTTACGGCATTCAAATAGGAGCAGATACACGCGAAGTAAAATATCAGCCGGCCTATAATTACGTCTTATCGGAACCTTATATATTAGACGGACTGGAATACGGTTTTGATATCAATTCCAGAGAATTGGCTTACCGTATATATGAAGTGCAAAAAATACGGGCCAAAAAAACAGGAATACCCGTAGCCGTTTCCGAAGATCATGTGGACAAAGCCCCATATTTTGTTTATAATGCCATATATGCCAATGGTAAAAAATGGATATGTTATGCCGAAAATGGTGATGAAGCCAACAACTTCAAACAATTATCAACCAAAGCAGCTTATGCTTGGGCAACAATTTTTGATGACAATTACAGCCAAACACTCAAACAAGCCATCAAAGATTTATATGACCCCGAAAAAGGTTGGTATGCCGGTCGTTATGATCGTAATCAAAAAATTAATAAAGCCTTGACGGCCAACACAAACGGAGTTATTTTAGAAGCGTTAAGCTATAAAATAAACGGCCCTTTAACACGAATTAAAAAACAACAATAACATGAAAAAAATTGTATTAATCATAATACTTATCAACAGTTTACAAACCGGTCTGGCACAAGGTTTTTTTAACGGCGGTGCCGAGTCGGCTACAATGCAAGATGTGATAAAAAGCGATTGCTGCTTACTGGGACAATATAAAATCAACGGCTCGGTAGATTTATTTTACAACAAAATCACCTACCTTGATAATAATTTCAAAACAGTCAATTATAACAGATACGGATTAGGATTTAATATCAATGCCAAGCTATATAAAGAATTCCAGCTTCGCCTGTCATTTTACGCCGACCTAAACCAAGATGAAACCAAACCCAAATGGTTGTCAAATCTTTATTATGCCATAGGTAATTACAATTGGCGTAATAAAACCTTTTCTTACGGCTACGAAAACTACCAACCCAACCGGTTTGACGGCAGTTACGATTTTTTTGAAAATATGAAACGCGGCTTCTTTTTTGTCAGCTACAAATACTACCTGCTAGGCGAAAACAGTCCGGTTAAACTTGATGAAACCACACAAATTTTCTTTTCGCCCTTTATTAGATATCAACCCGAATATACCGACAGATACGGATTAAAAGTATTGGGTAACCATAAAATAACACTGGGGGCTTCGTCCAGATATGTTATTTGGCATAATTTCTATGTAGAAGGTGCAGTATATTTTTATCCCAATAAAGAGTCTGTCGTTCCCTGGGATCCCGACTTTACTTACGGATTCGGATATTTTGATTGGCGTAGTTTTAAACTCAATTTCTCTTATGGTAACTGGATTGCCAATCGATTTCCTTGGCACGACAAAGAAATGAAAAACGATTTTAGCAATGGCGAATTTAAACTAAGTTTTAGTTATATCTGGTAAAATACCCATGTTAATTAAAAAAATTTTTTTAATTAGTTTTACCTGTTAATATATAATGTATGGTTTTTAAAATTTGGCACGATTTTAGCCTTTGTGAGAAAAAAATGACCAAAAAAACTTGTATATTTACAAAGTTTTTTATTTTTGCCGAACATTAATCAATTAAAAATAAATATTATGTCTGACATTGCATCAAGAGTAAAAGCAATTATCGTTGACAAATTAGGCGTTGACGAAAACGATGTAACCCCCGAAGCTAACTTTACAACTGACCTTGGGGCCGATTCACTTGACACAGTTGAATTAATTATGGAGTTTGAAAAAGAATTTGACATTCAAATCCCTGATGATCAAGCTGAACAAATCCAAACTGTGGGTCAAGCAATCAAATACATTGAAGAAGCCTTAAATTAAGACTTATGGAATTGAAACGAGTTGTAGTAACGGGTTTAGGAGCATTAACACCAATAGGCAACAATGTGCAAGAATACTGGCATGGTTTAATTAACGGTGTCAGTGGTGCAGCGCCTATCACACGGATTGATGCTTCTAAATTCAAAACTCGTTTTGCTTGTGAAGTAAAAAATTACAATCCTACCGATTATTTTGACCGGCGTGAAGTTCGCAAGATGGACTTATACGCTCAATTTGCCTTAATTGCTTCAAAAGAAGCTATAGCCGATGCCAATTTTGATGATGACAAACTCAATAGAGAGCGTGTCGGTGTTATTTTTGGCTCCGGAATCGGCGGCTTACAAACATATGAAGACGAAGTTAGAAATTTTGTCGAAGGCAATGGCACACCGCGGTTTAATCCGTTTTTTATACCGAAAATGATTTCGGATATGGCGGCAGGATTGATTTCAATAGAAAACAAATTTTACGGGCCTAATTATGCCACGGTTTCTGCTTGTGCCACCTCATCTAATGCCATTATAGATGCTTACAACATATTGCGTCTTGGAATGGCCGATGTTATGGTAACCGGCGGTGCCGAAGCTGCCATTACCAATGCCGGCGTGGGTGGTTTCAATGCCTTGCGCGCATTATCAACCCGTAATGACGATTATAAAACAGCCTCACGACCTTTTGACAAAGACCGCGACGGTTTTGTAATAGGCGAAGGCGGCGGTGCTTTGGTTCTTGAAACCTTAGAACACGCCAAAGCCCGGGGTGCCAAAATATACGCCGAAATATTAGGGGCCGGTATGTCTGCCGATGCCTATCATATGACGGCTCCACATCCCGAAGGCAAAGGAGCAGCCTTAGTAATGAAAAATGCCTTACAAGATGCCAATTTGCAACCGCAAGCCATTGATTATGTTAATGTGCATGGCACTTCAACACCCTTAGGAGATATTTCCGAAGTCAAAGCTATCAAGGAAGTCTTTGGTGATCATGCTTATAAGTTAAATGTGAGTAGCACCAAATCAATGACCGGACACCTGTTAGGAGCTGCAGGTGCTATTGAAGCCATAGCCTCAATATTGGCTATTAACAACGGTATTATACCTCCTACTATTAATCATTTTACCGATGACCCTGAAATAGACCCCAACATCAATTTAACCTTCAACAAAGCTCAAAAACGCGATATCAATACAGCTATCAGTAATACATTTGGTTTTGGCGGTCATAATGCCTCGGTGATTTTCGGGAAATTTTAAAATTTTTGTGTTTGAATTTTCTTGCCAAAATCTTACAATTAAAACAAACTCCCAAACATAAAAACTTACAACGGCAATTGGAAAATATTCTGCCGTTTAAACCGCAAAATTTATCTCTTTATCAAGAAGCGCTTACTCATAAGGCCAAAAATCTAAAAGATAAAAACGGACATAAAATCAATTTTGAACGCTTGGAATTTTTGGGCGATGCCATAATAGAAACTGTCGTTTCCGAATTTTTATATAAAGAGTTACCATTGGCCTCCGAAGGAGAATTGACCGTCATGCGTTCAAAAATTGTTAACCGTCAACACTTAAACGAGCTTGGCAAAACACTGAATCTTACCAGTTTGCTCAACGTTAAGCTAACCCAAAAACAAATGGGACATGACATATCCGGTAATTTGTATGAAGCCCTGGTAGGTGCTATTTTTTTAGACAAAGGTTATGCCGGTGCCAAAAAATTTATCTATGCCAGCATGATCGACTCACATATTGATTTGGAAAAACTGGATAAAAAAATCAGCAGCTATAAAAGTCATATGATAGAATGGGCACAAAAAAATCATCACCCGTTTGAATTTGTAGCGCACAACGATACAAATAAGGGCAAGAATAATTATTTTAAGGTTAACTTTGTGCTTAACGATAAAAAAATAAGTCAAGGGCGATCCAGCAGTAAGAAAAAAGCGGAAGAAATTGCCGCCCGGCGTGCTTACTACATCATTCAACCGGACAAAAATGGCCAAACGCAAAAAAACTAAAATCAAAAAACACGTCTTTAAGCTTGATGAAATACCACAAGCCTATGATTTTGCCCTGTTTGGCATACAAACGCAGCAACCGCTTTACCAATTTGTTTACGACTTTAACCGCTTATTCGGATTTGGTTTTAAAGCCGGAAAAGACATTAAAGTCATTCGTAAAAACAGAGAAGTTAATTTTGAAAATTATGTAACCGAAGATAATGCCATCGGGCAAAAAAAACGCTTGCTCAATAATGAAATTTTAGTGCCTATAGCCCACCCTAACACACTTTTTGACACACATGAAGCTTACTATCTTTTTCCCGAGTTGCCAAGTATTCATTATTTACTGATGATACAAAACGATGATGACTTCAATTTCGGTTATTTACAACAAAATTTTAAAGTGCCTTATAAAGTCACTTGGATAGAAATTGACTTAAAAAAATGTGCCACCGTTTTTCCGGTCTTTCCCGTATAAAAAATCCTCCGTTTAACAATATTTTTTTATCTTTGATATTTACAATATAAACAACTTTTTTTAGTTTATATTTTACGTTGTATTTTCTAAATCAAATAATATATTATGAAAAAAATAATTTTTAGTTTACTGCTTGTGTCCGTCTTATCATCTTGTGTCAGTTCAAAAAAATATCAAGAACTGGATGATAAATATATCAAATTACGAAGTGAAAATGTAGAACTCAAAGATCAGTTGGATACCTTGGCAAACAAATCTCTAAAATGCCAAACCAGCCTGGACCGGTTACAAGTACAATACGACAACCTCAAAAGCAAATACGAAACTTTGAACAAACTTTATACGGTTAAAGATAATGCTTACAAAAAACTGCAAGCCAGTTATGATGCCTTGTCACAAAGTAGTAGCCAAACACTGGCCTATGAAGCCGAAAAAAGTAAAAAATTATTGGCAGAACTGGATAAAAAACAACAGGAATTGGCCAAAGAACGTGCTGCCCTCGATGCTCAAATTAAAAAAATACAACATTTGGAAAGTCTAATAGCCCAAAAAGATGCTAAACTCAATAACCTGAAAAGCTCTTTAACACGCGCTTTGACCGGCTTTAAAAATCAAGGCTTAAAAGTAACCGAACGGGACGGTAAAATTTATATTTCCATGGAAAACAAACTCTTGTTTGATTCGGGCAGTTGGCATGTCAAACAAAACGGTCGTAAAGCCATTGAAACCATTGCCAATATTTTATCTATCAATCCCGATGTTGAAATTATGATTGAAGGTCATACCGACAATGTGCCTTACCGTGGCAAAGGAGCTATAGAAGATAACTGGGACTTATCTGTCAAACGTGCCACTTCGGTTGTCCGTCAGTTAATGAAAAACAAACATATAGACCCCAAACGTCTGATACCTGCCGGTCGTAGCAAATATCTGCCTGTAGCCGATAACAGCACACCACAAGGCCGTGCAAAAAACCGCCGTATTGAAGTCATTTTAACGCCTAAATTAGATGAAATAATGCAGTTATTGAATAAATAATACTGCTGTTTTACTTAACGTAAGGGCAATATTAGTGTTCTACACCATTAAAAAATGAACGGTTAGTATGGCAAATGAAAGAAAAACAGATTTTTTTATCGGGAAATTACTCGATTTAGCAGGCATCAAATACACACCAAACGGTAGTGATATTAAACAAATCAAAGATGCACTAAAAACAGCTTCAAAAAAAGGAACAGGTAAATCAGGGTTCCCAGAATTTACTGCTAAATCCAAAGATTTTATCATCGTTATCGAAAATAAAGCCGATACCGAAAAACAGGCATTATACGAAGATGAAGAAAAAACAAAATTAGCTACCGACACCAAGGCAATTATAAATTATGCCGAAAATGGTGCCCTACACTACGCTAACGAAATCATTAAAAAAACACCATACAAAAAGGTTTTTGCTTTTGGCTGTTCGGGAGATGAAAAACATCATATTATCCAACCAATTTTCGTAGATGAAAAAGGCTATAAACTTCTAAAACCCGTAGAAAATTTTGAAAATTTTTCAGAAAAAAACATAGAAAAATACTACAAAGAACAAGTTTTAGAAGAAACCGCATCTGAAACGCTTGAACTTGAAGATATTATCAAAAAATCGTCCGAACTCAACGAATATTTGAGAAATTACGGACAATTAGGCGACAGCGAAAAACCCCTTGTGGTTTCCGCCATTTTACTTGCCTTACGCGAAGAAACTTTTGATATTAACAGCCTTAAAGGTGATGACTTAAAAACCGACGGAAAAATAATTTTTGAAGCACTCAAAACTCATATGACAAGAGTGCAAGTAAGACCCGAAACAAAAAAAGAACAGGTTTTAAGTCAATTTAATATAATCAAAGACAGGACAATACTAAATCAAATAGACGAAAGATTAGGAAAAACACCTTTAAGATTTTTTGCAGAATACCTACAAAAAAATGTTTATTCAACCATTGTCGAGAATTCCCCGGAAGACGTTTTGGGACGCTTTTACGGTGAATTTATCAGATACAGCGGTGGTGACGGACAAACATTAGGCGTTGTGCTTACACCAAGGCATATTACCGAACTATTTTGTGATTTAGTAGAGATAAAACCCAATGACAAAGTTTTGGATCCGTGTTGCGGAACAGGTGGATTTTTAATCAGTGCAATGAACAAAATGCTTGAAAAATCTAACGGAAAAGAAACCGAAAAAATCAAAAAGGAAAGAATACACGGAATAGAAATTAGAGAAGATATGTTCGCCATTGCTACTACAAATATGATTTTGCGTGGTGACGGAAAAAGCAATTTAATTAAAACTGATTTTCTAAAAGTTGAAAGCGAGAAATTAAGAAAAGAAAGATTCTCCATCGGTTTTATGAACCCGCCCTACTCGCAAGGAAAAAGTAAAGAAACCGCTCACCTATCCGAAATACATTTTGTCAAACATTTATTAGATAGTTTAGACGTAGGAGCCAAAGCTGTGGTAATTGTGCCACAATCCACAATGGTAGGAAATAAAAACGAAGACAAAAAAGTCAAACGTGAAATACTAAAAAATCACACACTTGACGGAGTAATTACGCTAAATAAAAACACATTTTACGGTGTAGGGACAAATCCCTGTATTGCTGTTTTTACGTCGCATATCCCCCACCCTAAAAACAAATATTGCAAATTCATCAATTTTGAAGATGACGGTTACGAAGTGCGAAAACATATAGGTTTAGTAGAAACCGAAAGAGCCAAAGAAAGAAAAGCGCACTTATTAAATTGTTGGCTAAATGACGCACCAGCCGAAAGTAAATTTATGGTAAAAACGACCATTTCACCGGAAGACGAGTGGTTACATTCATTTTATTACTTCAACGATGAAATCCCCAACGAAGAAGAATTTGAAAAGACCATAGCCGACTATTTGACCTTTGAATTCAATATGATTATGCAAGGACGTGAATATCTTTTTGAAAATGAATAATAATATGGATTTATCATTAAAAAATAAGGAGTGGAAAGAGTTTAAAATAGCTGATATTTTCATAGTTGAAAATAGCAAAGCATACCATAAAAAAAATCTTTACCCAACAAAAAATATAGGGATTTCTTATATATCGCGAACAAAATTTAACAATGGTTTAGAAGATATTGTTGAAACAAATACAAATCTACAAATCAATCCTGAAAACACAATAGTTTTTGGTGCGGAAAATGCTATGTTTTTTTATCAACCTAATAGATATATTACAGGGAACAAAATGTATGTTATCAAATCTAATATGATAAATAAATATTCAGGCTTATTTATTAAAATGATGCTTGATAAAAGTATAAAAAATTCAGGGTTTGGTTATGGAAAAGGACTTACAGGCACAAGATTAAAAAATAGATATGTAAAATTACCAATAAATAAATATGGTGAGCCTGATTATGAATTTATGGAAACATATATGCGGAATAAAGAACAAGAAAGGATAAACGCATATATAAATTACATAACAGCACGTATTAAAAAATTAGAA
>JAMOMQ010000058.1 GCA_027066995.1 Flavobacteriales bacterium | reverse complement strand
AGAGCCGGAGATATTCCGCATTCGTTGGCATCAATAGATAAAGCACGAAAATTGTTGGGGTATGCGCCTAAATATGATATAAAAACGGGCTTAAAAGAAGCGGTGGATTGGTATTGGAAGCATTTGCGCTAAAAATATGATGTTAAGGATTTTTCTAGTGATTATAAAATATGAATAGAGTTTTATTACCTTTGGTAAATGAGGTTAAGGTTACAAGGTTACAAGGTTACAAGGATTTAAGGTATTAAGGAAGAAATATATGTATTAATCCTATACTGTTTTCATAGTGAGCTTGTAGGGCGTATCTATCTCAATCGTTTTAATAAATATTATAGCTAATTACTTCCCGATACAAAAATTCCTAAAGATATTATCGAGCAAATCATCGGTGGTAATTTCGCCGGTGATTTCGCCCAAACTATGTAACGCAGCACGTATGTCAATAGTCAGTAAGTCGGTAGAAACATCATTGTCAAGTGCTTGATTGACATGTATAATACTTTGCAAAGCTTCGGTTAAGGCTTGATAGTGACGGGCATTGGACACCACCACTTCGTTTTGGTCTAGTAAGCCTTTGTTAACCAATGAGGTGAGTTGGGAAGTTAGTCTGTCCAAACCGGTTTTGTGCTTGGCAGATATTTCAATCAAGGGATATTGGTTTGTGTCAGTTTGATAGTCTTTCAGGTCAATTTGGTCAATTTTATTGACTACTATCAATATTTTTTTATGCGGATACTTTTGGGCAATATTGTTAAGTTCGGTTTCAAAGTCTTGCAACACCTTGTCGTGTTCGGGATGGTGACAAGTAGCGTTTTTTGACAAGGCACAAGCATCAATTAAAAAAATCACCACTTTGGCTTCGCCAATTTTTTCATAGGTTTTTTGAATGCCAATTTTTTCTATTTCATCGGTTGCTTTGCGTATGCCGGCCGTGTCTATAAAACGGAAACGGATGCCATTTAAAATCAGCTCATCTTCTATAACATCGCGGGTCGTGCCGGCAATATGAGATACAATGGCGCGTTCTTCATTGAGCAAGGCGTTGAGTAAGGTTGACTTACCTACGTTGGGTTCGCCTACTATGGCTACAGGCACACCTTCTTTGAGCACGTTACCCACGGCAAAGCTGTCTACCAAATGTTTAAGTGTGGTTTGAATTTGTTGCACCAAATTTTTAAACTGCTTGCGGTCGGCAAACTCCACGTCTTCTTCGGCAAAATCCAATTCCAATTCTATTAATGAAGCAAAATGAATGAGTTCATCACGTAATTTTTTTATTTCGCTGCTAAAACCACCGCGCATTTGTTGTAGTGCCAATTGGTGTGAAGTCTCACTATTGGAAGCAATTAAGTCTGCTACGGCTTCGGCTTGTGAGAGATCCATTTTGCCATTGAGAAATGCGCGCAGAGTAAACTCACCGGCTTTGGCATGCCGCACCCCGTTTTTTAAAAATAATTGCAAAACTTGTTGTTGGATATAAGGTGAGCCGTGTACCGATATTTCCACCACATCTTCACCGGTGTAAGAGTGCGGGTTTTTAAAAACGCTTATCAAGACCTCATCGAGTATTTTTTCACCATCTTTTAAGTAACCCAAATGAATGGTGTGCGATTTTACCTTTGTTAAATCTTTGTTTTTAAATTTGCTTTCAAAAAAGCGATTGACCAATTTAATGGCATCGGCACCTGATAAGCGGATAATGCCTATGGCACCACTGCCGGCCGGTGTGGCCAGTGCAATTATCGTGTCTTGATGGTTTTTCATAGGGCAAAGATACGAATTTGAAATTTTTTGCCTTATTTATAATTATTTTATCCGTCTTAATCCTTCTTTTGCCGAAGCATCATCCGGATTATACAACAACACTTTACGGAGTAAAACTTTGGCTTCCCTGTATTTGCCTAATTGCAATTCGGTCCACGCCGACATAATCAGGCTGTCATAACCAAAAGGATATAAATTGACTACTGTTTTAAAGTATTTTTCGGCTTTTTCATATTCTTTTCTGCCATAATATATCAACCCCAAACGATAATTTGCCAAAGTATTTTGCGGGTCTATTTCGAGTATTTTTTTATAAATACGGATGACTTCATCCCATTTTCCAATAGCTGATTTAGGATAAATCAAACCGAATTTGGCTTCTATGGCATAAGGCATTAAATCAACTGCACGTTGATAATGTGTAGCTGACTCCGTAAATAATCCGGCTTGGTAATTGAGCCAACCCAATCGCAAATTGATTTCATACGATTGTGGATTATATACTTTTTTAAGTATATCTGCCGCTTGTTTATATTCCCCCTTTTTTTCCAAAACATAGCTTTTTTTAAAAGCTTTTATAAGCGTATCGTATTGCCCCCAGATACTTGTCTGAACAAAAAAGAGGAGCAAAAAACTATATTTAATATTTGATCTTAAAAATTCCATAATACACCTGTTGTTATTGTTTGGTTTGTATAATCAATAGTTTGAGGTAAACCGTTTAATTGATAAAAATTTGTTTTGGTATACTGTTGATATTTGGCATATACTTTTAATCGACTTTTAATCAAATAAACATAAGTTAAAAGTTCCATCCGGTTATTAATTATTTCATCATCATTGTAAACTATTAAGCCATCTGCCTCTACAAAGTTATATAAATCGCCATAAGTATAAGCCGGTTCAACATATATTTTTCCTAGTCTTAGTCCGATTCCTGTTTTTATTATAACATCATTATACCAATTATTTTGTTCATATTCCATTTTATAATTAAAATTACTAAAAAAATACAGGTCAGTATTAGACAATGGATACCAATATGTTTCTATTGCCGGTTGTGCTTGTAATTGATCTTTTATATTGGCAACCGAAATAGTCAAACCCAATTTAAAATCTCCTATATCTTTACGCAATCCTCCAAAACCTATCCATTCATGTAAGGTTTCTTTACTTGGAACAGCTACAATCCTGCCATTTCTACCCTGTTTTCGGTAAGTAACATCATTATAATTGATTTGTAGCCAATTGATTGCCAGTCCAATATTTAAACCGGTAGCAATTTGACTATAATGTGCCACATAAAATTGATTCTGTGTCATGGTTTTATCATATACCGATTGCATATTATTTTCATATATATTTTGCGTAAAATTCCTTTGCAAGTGTCCGGCACTCAGCCAAAATAGGTTGCCAGGGCCGTAATAATTGCCCAAATCTACCCCCACGTAAGTGTTTTGTGTAATCACATCTTGATTTAGTTCTTCATCTGAAACGGGGATTAAATAATCATCCAATATTTCCATTTTATAATCTACGCCGGCAACATCTATCAAGTGATTTTTATCAATGCCTAATTTGTGCTTAAGTTTCGGATTAAAACCATTACTTATACGTTGCGCATCTAAATATCTGCCACCATAAAGATAAGCACCGTATAAATATTCGGCAACCAAAGTGTTTTTTTCGTCTTTTTGAAAAGCTTTTTCCAAATATTTAATGGCTTTTCTATACTTTTTTAAATGGTAATAAGCTATCCCCATACGCACTTCCAAAAAATAAAAATCAATGCCATTTTTATGGGCTTTTTTTCCGGTTTTTATCAAGTTATTCCAATCGGCTTGCAAGTATTGCCGGTATGTGAGTTGGTCTATTTGGGTCATACTCATAACTGGCTCTTTAGCCGGTTGTGCCTCCAACCTAAACAAGCCAAAAGCAAAAAGAATTAGGGCTAATATGTGTATGTTTTTCATCTGTTTAATATTTAATTTGCTTATTTTTTAACAAACGATTATGCAAACAATTCGTTTTTTAATTGTTTAACCGGTTCCGGTTGTAAAATCAGCCTTATTGCTTCACTGGTAATTTGGCTTATTCCTTGTTCGTTTATATGAATCTCAAAATTTAACTGCCTGTAAACCTTTTGCCAACGCAATAAATCGAGCTGCGCTTTTATCTCAATTTTGCCGGGATACAATTCGTCATCAACTGCCACAAATTTCATTTGATAGTCTGCTTGATAAGGCAACCAAAACGGGGCGATAAAATCTTGTAAAAACATTTTGTGTTTGTCAATAATCACGTTGGGTGGAAATTGATCATTGATGATCATATCCTGATAATATCCCAAGGGAATTTGATATAAAGCCAAGTAAAAATAATACAAACCGGATTTTTTATCTCCGCTAAAACTTTTAAAATAATGCACCTGTCCATCGTTATATAAATAAGCATATGATTGAGTTTCGGCACAATAAATGTAAGTATTGTTGTAGTAATCGGTTTTAACCTCCCAATTTACTTTTTTGCCGTTAAACTCATATTGCAGTTTTTGTCCGGGAATAAATTTAAAAGCTTTGATTAATAACTCCGTTGTTTCCATATTGGAGACTACATCGTTTAATACAGGTTTATCATACGAATGCAATTCAAATTTATGATGTGCATGCCGGATATAATGGCTGATTGGATAACTGATGGTTGGCGAGCCTATATAAGGTGTGGCTTGTAGCTGAAAATGCAAATGCGGGTAAGGCGAACGCCCCGAATTGCCACAATGCGCCAACAGGTCTCCTTTTTTTACAACCGTCCCTTTTTTGACAACAATACTGCCTTTTTTTAAATGACTGACCTGAGAATATAAATATTCGGTATGTTTTATTACAACGGAATTGCCCCAATTTTGCAATAAATTTACATCGCCAATCGTGTTGTCATCAATATTATTGACCACTGAAACTACTGTCCCGTCTGAGGGTGCCACTATATTTTTATCAAAACAATAATAATCTATTAAAAAATCGCCGGTATTTTTAAATTGCTTGTTTTGATAATCGTTCATAATAAAATCCCATGCATATTTCCAATCGCCTTGATGGGTATAAGCCCCATTTTCGGCTTGTGAAACCGTCCATTTTCCTAAGAACGGTAAATACATTGGAAAATAACTCAACCATTTGAAACGCTTTGATGCTTGTTGATAATAATATAAATTTTTCTCGGGACTATTAAACTGCACAATCACTTCTTGTAAAGGAATACGGTCATACCGCTGTCGCAATTTGATAAAATATAAAAATGACAAAACCACGATGTTAAATGGCAAAGAATAAACCGGCAATTGATAAATTTTTAATATTTCTCCGGCACTTAAGCTGATAAGCACCACCACCGGCAACAATATGATCACCCATAAAAAACTGTATTTGTTGGGTATTAAGAAAAAACCGCCAATGGCAATGGCTGTCAAAATATAATTAAAGCCAATATACGAATAGCCATATTGGGTAATATCAATGCCTAATAATTGATAAAAAACAAATGCTGTTCCAAAACCTAATAAAGATAGACTGAAAGCTATGCGCGAATGATATAATAAGCCCAATGAAATTAATACGCCGGCTAAAATATTGTATTGAAAAAAAATAGCTCCTAAAGACAAAAAGTAGGTTTTTAAAAACAAGGGTTTTTCAATTTGTTCAAACCATTGGTATATATTGACCAAATATTTTCCTCCGATTCCATAAATCTCGTTTATGGTATATATACCTCGTTCGCTAAGTCCTAAGGCGGTCAGTTCTCGGCCGGAAAGTATAACAATCCACATGACCAATAAAAAAGGAATGCTCAAAAAAGGCAAGGTGTATTTGCCCAGCCAAGCTTCGAAAACAATGGTAAAAATAAAAGTTAATATGGCGGCTATAAACACTATAATAGCAGATTGCCAGCCTGCCATAAAACTTAAACCAATACCTAAACCAACCAGTAAACTGTTATAGCCGTAAGTGCCTTGCCGAATTTTATAAGTATCATAACCCATTAAGTATGCCGTGACATTGGTGAGTAAAACAGCTGCTAAACCATACAAACCGGCATAAAAATCGAAAAAACTGACTAATAATAACAGCCAGCCAAATGTTAAGTTATCTGAAAAGAAAACCTGGGCATAACTTTTAATACTTCCTTCTTTTATGATTTGTATTTCACTTCGCCTCATCTGTTTTATACCGTTGAATCGTTAAAATGGACTGGTTTTGATACGGATATTTTTTACAAGTTAAGAAATTAGCTTGACACCTGCAATAGCAAGTGCCAAGCTTCTAACACAATACACAAACAATTATTATGTTTTCTTATTTTTTAAATGTTTTGGGACAATTTCTTGATTTTTAAATATTTCATTGGTTTCTTTTTTTCGAATCAAATGCAAATTTTGCTCTCTATCTATTAACACCACATTGGGTCGCAAGGTGATAAATTGCATCCATTGGGTCATATTGTAGGCACCTACACGAGGAATAACCACCAAATCATTTTTTTGCAATAACGGAAACTGTATGCTTTCTCTAATAACATCTATATTCATACACAAGGGGCCGTAAATGGTCGTATCTTCGGTTTGTTGTGAGCAAGCCTGTCCGGGATATATTTCATGTTCATACCAAAAACTGGTAAATAAAATATTGACTCCTATATCAATTATAGTTGCACGCCGTGCATTAGACAAACGCTTGTTTGCCAATACCGATCCTATTAAATATCCGGCATCATCAATCAAGGCTCTTCCGGTTTCTAAAAACAATACGGGTAAATGTTCCGGATCTATTTCAGAATTAATAAGAGCTGAGGTAATAGCTTCGGCATAATCATCAAAACTCGGGCAGGTATCTTTACCGGGCAAATAAGCTCCTTTTAAGGTGTTTTTGGACGCAAAACCTCCACCCATGTCAATATACTTGATATGATGTTTATATTTTTGAGCGGTTTTTACGGCCAAATCCGCTAGTTTTCCGGCTGCAACAGTATAAGCATTGGTTGTCATCATATAGGTGCCGATATGTGTATGCAAGCCAACCAAATCCATATTCTCTGTTAACATAATTCTATTGATGGCATTCCAAGCTTCTCCGTTTTCATAGTTGAAACCGAATCTGTCCCATTTGGGATATACACCGGTATCCATATTTACACGAATTGCTACTTTAGCTTTTTTGCCTATTTTTTTAACAATACGCATCAAACTATACAATTCATCAAAATGATCAATATGAATAAATGATCCGTTTTCAACGGCTTTTTTTAAATCGGCATCCGATTTATCGGGGCCGTTAAAAATAATTTTGTTGCCGGGCACACCGTTTTCAATAGCTTTGTCATATTCAAATCCGGAAACTACCTCGGCCCAAGAACCTTCATCATGAAATATTTGACAAACAGCATCGAGATAATTGGTTTTGTAAGACCAAGCAAACTGCACTTTAGGGTAGCGACTTTGAAAAGCTCTGTGTGCTTCTTGATAGGTTTCTCTTATGGTTTTTTCGGATAATACAAAAACCGGAGAACCATACTGATTAACGATATCTTTAACCGGAATTCCCTCAATATCCGTTTTGATTTGCACCCGTGTAGACATGCCGTATTTATCCGGCACACCTGCTTTAATCTTATTGATTATCGGTCTTTCGTATTTTAATTTTTCCATAATAAATAATTTTATTTATATAATCCGGTTTATAATGGTTATATAATCTTTTTATAGTTATGCTCTTTTATAACTCTCCTGTCATGGACAGTTTTTCAAACTGAGAAATATCACCAATCATATCAAAAGAATAGCGAATAAACATTTTTCCTACTTCGTATTTTTCAAATGGTTTTACCTTTTTTCCAAGGGCTAAATTAACCAATGCTTCGGGTATGTTTTGACCGGCTGCTACAGCCAAATATACCCACGCCGGAATACGCGGATTGATTTCAATCAAATAATATTCACCTTGTATGGTTTTGATCATTTCCAATTCCATGGCACCCCGCCATTGGGTTTTCCGTATTAAATTATGGGTGATTTCTAATAAATTGGGATCTTGTATGGTAATACCGCCCCATGCTTTTCCTTTATCGGTGATATATTGTTTGCGCATTGGTACAGCAGCAATTGTCGTTCCTTTACCATCGCCCAGTGCTACTACATTAACCTCGGTTCCCCTGACAAATTCTTGAATAATCACCGGCAATCCCCATTTTGATGATAATTTATTAAAATAATTTATTACCTGCTCGTTATTATAAGCCAAATAGGCATCATAAAACTTTCCTTTGACCAAAACCGGAAAATCAAATTCGGCTTGTAAGTTTTGTATATCGGTATAACCGGCTATAGGTTTACTTTTAGGAACTTTAATGCCATATTTTTCACCAAAAGCATTTAAGTTGGGTTTACTTCGCTCTTCAAATTGTTGTAAAGTTGGTAAGAAAGTATGTATACCTAAGGTTTTCAATTCATATTCTGCTTTGATAAATGTATATAACTCCGCATCGAGATTGGGAATAATAACCTCCAAGTTTTCACGATTATGGATGTATTTAATCCGGTCTAAAAATACATCCGAACCACTTTTAGGATACGGAATTTGATAGGTTTTATCCACCATATCTTTCATGTATATCCCGGGTTCTAAATTTTCATATGCCAAACCTATAATACGCGGTTCAAAACTTTTGGCTTCACGCAATCCCCTGATAACCGGTATCCCCGGACCGGGATTGTCGGTGTTGTTTAAACCCGTTACTGCTATATTTAATTTTTCTTTTTTCACACTGATAATTTTTAATACTTATGAGGATTGCTCTACCAAATCATAATGATTAAGCATGGCTAAAAAATCATCTAAATTTTGTTCAAAAGTAAAGGTATCTACATCATATTTACGGACAAAGTCCTCAATGATTTCATCCCGTGTTTTTTCTTCCTTTAATAATTTGATAATAGCAACAGCAGTTGCATTCAAATTATAAGAATCCCCCGAATACGGGTCAAACATAAATCCGTTATCAGAAATGGCAATATTACTTTTTATTTTCATTGGTATATGTTTTTTTGATAAACAGTTGAATTATTGATATAATCGTTGATCCGAGATCTTCATTTCTCTCCGGTCAATTCATCGATATTATGTTTATTTTTTATTCGCATTTTTTTATATTCACTGACGGTCATTCCGGTTTCTTTTTTAAATTGATTCGACAAGTATTGCACACTGCTATAATCCATCATGTAAGCTATTTCACTCAAACTAAATTCCTCACTATCAATCAATTCTTTAATTTTTTCTATTTTGTTTTTGATGATATAACGCTCCAAAGTCATTTTTTCGTGCTTAGAGAATATTTTAGACATTTGTTGATAACTCATGGCTAATTTTTCTACCAAATAGTCCGATTTTCTTAAAATGGAATTAATATTTCCGGATTCATGTATCAATTCCGTTACACTTTGCTTGATTTTTTCTACAATTTGTTCCTCCCTCGATTTGATTACAGACATACCATTTTCTTGCAGCAGTTGTTCAATACGGTCTTGACCGAGCTGTTCTTCTTCAAATTCAATTTTGACAAAGCCCGGTTTAATCTCCAATATTTTAATGTCGTGTTGCTCAAAAAGCATACGGATTAACCGGATACAACAATGACAAAGCATATTTTTGATATGTAGGGACTGAGTTTTCTTCATTTTCAAATGATATTACAAAGTTACAGGCACTTTGCTTTAATTTTAGTATAAAATTATGTATTAAATTTATGATTTTTCATTTTGCCGGCTTAAAATTTACTTAAAACACAATAGCGCAAAAGTTTTCAACACAAATCTGTTGATAAGAAAACGGTTTTTTTCTAAAATATTTGTTAAAAGCAGGCTAATTTTATTGTCCCTTACTAAAATAATAACTTAAAAACTTACAGGCTATGATTCAGGAAGTTAAAAAACCGCGCATACATAAACAAACAATGAAATATGGTTTTGATGAAGTTTTTAAGGCAACCAAAGCTTATTTTAATGGCGATGAGTTGGCGGCAACCACTTGGATCAACAAATATGCTTTAAAAAACAATTCGGGAGAATTTTTAGAAAAATCACCTGCGGATATGCACCGCCGAATGGCTCGTGAATTTGCCCGTATAGAAAAAAAATATCGGCGTAATAAAAATAAGAATCTTTCAAAATACGGACAAAATCGTTCGGAATTGACCGAACAAAAAATCTTTGATTTGTTTGACCGGTTTCGCTACGTCATACCACAAGGGAGCATAATGTTTGGTTTGGGTAATGATCAGGTAATTGCCTCATTGTCCAATTGTGTTGTTATACCGGCTCCGTATGACTCGTACGGTGGCATCATGTACACCGATCAACAGTTGGTGCAACTGTTTAAACGACGTTGTGGCGTCGGAACCGACTTGTCCAAACTGCGTCCCAAAGACACGACGGTTTCCAATGCCGCTCGCACTACCACAGGAGCGGTTAGTTTTATGCATCGTTTTTCGTTTACCACTCGCGAAGTGGCTCAAAACGGTCGGCGCGGGGCACTGATGCTGACCATGAACGTGGCACACCCCGATATTGAAGATTTTATTACTGTCAAACAAGATTTGACCAAAGTAACCGGTGCCAATATTTCGGTATTGCTTTCGGACGAATTTATGCAAGCCGTTACCAACAATACCGATTATACCTTGCGATGGCCTATTGACAGCAAAAATCCGAAAGTTACCAAAAAAATAAAAGCCAAAAAACTATGGGATACCATAGTTAAATCCGCCCATAATACAGCCGAACCGGGTTTGATTTATTGGGACAGACAACACAAGTATTCCACTTCGTCTGTTTATCCGGGGTTTGAAAACGTATCGACCAATCCGTGTAGCGAAATAGCCATGCAAGGCGGAGACAGTTGCCGGCTGATAGCAGTCAATTTGTTTAGTTTTGTTGAAAATCCGTTTACACCCGAAGCCCGTTTTAATCATGAAAAATTTTACGAAGTGGTATATGAAACCCAACGTTTGATGGATAATTTGGTGGATTTGGAATTGGAATCGGTCGATAGAATTCTTGCCAAAATAGACAGTGATCCCGAACCCGACCACATTAAACGTGTAGAACGAGAAACATGGCAATTGTTGCGAGATAACGGACGTATAGGACGTCGCACCGGCTTGGGTTTTACGGCTTTGGCGGATGCCGTTGCCGCTTTGGGTATTAAATTTGACACCGATGAAGCCCTACAAGCCGTTGATGCCTTGATGCGCACCAAAATGCAAGCCGAATTTGACAGCAGTATTGATATGGCTATTGAACGCGGTAAATTTGAAATTTTTGATCCGGAAATAGAAAAACAGTCCGAATTTGTGCAAATGCTCGAAAAAGAATTTTCGCAATTATACAACCGGATGATGAAACACGGACGTCGCAATATATCCATAAGCACCGTTGCACCTACCGGTTCACTTAGTATGTTGGCACAGACTTCATCGGGTATTGAACCGGTGTTTATGCTCTCGTATAAACGTCGTCGAAAAGTCAATGCCAACGATCCCAATGCCAAAATTGATTTTATTGATGATATGGGTGATGCCTTCGAAGAATTTACCGTGTATCACCACAAACTGAAACAATGGATGGAAATTAGCGGTGAAAAAGACATCGATAAAAGCCCTTATGCCGGTGCTACCGCGCCCGAAATAGATTGGAAAAAGCGGATTGAAATGCAAGCCTTGGTGCAAAAATATACGACGCACTCTATCAGTTCAACCATTAATTTGCCTAGTGATGTCAGTGTGCAAAAAGTAAGTGATATTTATATTGAAGCTTGGAAAAAGGGTTTAAAAGGTATCACCGTTTATCGCGACGGTTCGCGTAGCGGCATACTGATTTCGGACGATAAAAAAGAGAAAAAAGAAAAAGTTCAAAATAAAATTTTTCCCGAAAAACGACCCAAAAAACTCGAAGCCGATATAGTTCGGTTTATGAACAAAAGCGAAGCTTGGCTGGCTGTGGTCGGTTTGATTGACGGTGTTCCTTATGAAATATTTACCGGAAAAATGGAAGATGTCTTTAACCTGCCCGACTGGGTTGAAAAAGGTTGGGTTATTAAAAACAAAGATGAAAAAGGCAAAAGCCGTTATGATTTTCAATTTATTGACAAACAAGGATACCGTATTACCATTGAAGGATTATCACGTTCGTTTGACAAAGAATATTGGAATTATGCCAAGTTGATTTCGGGCGTATTGCGTCATGGTATGCCCATGCACGAAGTGGTAAAACTCATTGAGGGGCTCAACCTCTATGACGACTTTATCAATACCTGGAAAAACGGAGTTGCCCGCGCTCTTAAACGCTATATCCCCGACGGTACCACACCACAAGACAAGAAATGTCCCAGCTGTGGCGACCCCGACGGCTTGGTTTACGAAGAAGGTTGTTTGGTGTGTAAAAGTTGTGGCTATAGTAAATGTGGGTAAAAAATCAGAGGAATAAATTGCCGTTGTGGAAGACATAATAAAATTAAGAACAAATAATATTACAAGTGAAAAAAATATACTTTTAAAAACTTAAATAATACATAAAATGAAAAAAAAATACATTTTACTATTTCTTTTAATAGTATTGATTATTTATATTCTCTTTAATTGGAGTGATTTTATGGCCGGCTTTAAAGCCGGTATCGGTTTGACCAATGAACATATATAGTCACTCATTTGCCATACTGATATTGACGATTTTTTTGTAAATAACATAATTGGCTTATAGACAATGTATTGCAATTTTTTGTAGTATTTATTTAGTTAAACTCACATTAAATTAGAAGTCAAAATATTATATTTGCTGCAATTAATTTAAAAAAAATATACCAAATGGCCTTTAACTTACGCAACAGAAACTTTTTAAAACTTTTGGATTTTACACCCAAAGAAATTAAATTCTTAATCGACTTGTCTGCCGATTTAAAAAAAGCCAAATATGCCGGAACAGAGCAGCAACTTTTAAAAAACAAAAACATTGCTTTGATTTTTGAAAAAGCATCGACGCGCACCCGTTGTGCATTTGAGGTGGCGGCACATGACCAAGGTGCTAATGTCACTTATTTGGGACCGACCGGCTCTCATATCGGCAGTAAAGAAACCATGAAAGATACGGCTCGTGTATTGGGACGTATGTATGACGGTATCGAATATCGTGGTTTTGGACAAGACATTGTTGAAGAATTAGGAAAATATGCCGGCGTGCCGGTTTGGAACGGATTGACCAATGAATATCACCCTACGCAAATTTTAGCCGATTTTTTGACCATGCAAGAGCACAGTGATAAACCTTTACATCAAATAGCTTTTGCATATTTGGGTGATGCGCGCAATAATTTGGGTAACTCACTCATGATTGGAGGTGCCAAAATGGGTATGGATGTGCGTTTGGTGGCACCGGCCGATTTACAACCCGACGAAGCATTGGTGGCAAAAGCCCTTGAAATAGCCCAAGAAACCGGTGCTAAAATTACCATTACCGACAATGTAAGCGAAGGCGTCAAAGATGTCGATTTTGTTTATACCGATGTTTGGGTGTCAATGGGTGAACCCGATGAGGTTTGGAAAGACCGTATCGGAAAATTATTACCTTACCAAGTTAATCAGGATTTGATGAATAAAACCGGCAATCCCAATACCAAATTTATGCATTGTCTGCCGGCCTTTCATAACCGTGATACTAAAGTAGGGGAAGAGATTTATCAAAAATTCGGTATCAGTGCCATGGAAGTTACCGAAGAGGTTTTTGAAAGCGACAAATCAATTGTTTTTGACGAAGCCGAAAACCGTTTGCATACTATTAAAGCGGTGATGGTGGCTACTTTAGGTCAATAAATTTTGATTAACTATAATCTTACAAAACCGGCTGTCTCAAAAGTGTGAATTATCTCTCATTCCGAACATAGTTGGGAATCTTATATCTGATAATCAACAACTTAACATTTTTTTGTTAAATTATTTACAAAAATACTTTTGAGATAGCCTCTTTTATTAATTATGAAGTTTAAAATTTATGTCCTATTTGTAAACCAATTCCTAAATAAGATCGATCGGCATAAGCAAAAACGGCACCATCCATATCAACACCAAGCCGGATATTCAAATCTAAAATCCAGTTCTTATTGAGCATAAATTGATAACCGGTTTGTAAGCCTGC
>JAMOMQ010000057.1 GCA_027066995.1 Flavobacteriales bacterium | reverse complement strand
GTCAACCGCCACCTTCGGTGTTCCTTAGGTGACTTAGGTGGTTAAATAAGTTAAAAGGGGTGAGTGCAGATGTTTGGGTGATACCTTCGGTGTTTCTTAGGTGACTTAGGTGGTTCCAAAAAATGTAAGTTGTTATTTACTGTTATCTCGATACGATATTTTCAAGCGTTAAGAATCACTTGATAAGACAAATATATCTTTCTTCGGTGTTTCTTTTAGGTGTCTTAGGTGGTTCAAAAATAAAACAAGAGATAAAAAACAAGTCAAATGTTTTCCTGAAAATAAGAAAAATATTGTAATTTAGAAGCGCTAAAAAGGACCAAAAATGAATACATTTCAACAAGCTATAAAACAAGGTATTCCTGCCGAATTACCTGCTCAAAAACCTTACGAACCGGCGGTAAACCATGCGCCGCCACGTCGTAATATTTTAACCAAAGATGAAAAAAAACTGGCCATTCGTAATGCCTTAAGATATTTTCCTAAAAAATGGCATGCTATATTGGCACCTGAGTTTGCAGAAGAATTAAAAAAATACGGACGCATATACATGTATCGTTTTCGTCCCGATTATGACATGTATGCCCGCAGTATAGAAGAATATCCTGCCCATAGTAAGCAAGCTGCCGCTATTATGCTGATGATTCAAAATAATTTGGATCCGAAAGTGGCACAACATCCGCACGAGCTGATTACCTATGGCGGTAACGGAGCGGTTTTTCAAAATTGGGCACAATATCTGTTAACCATGCAATATTTGTCCGAAATGACCGACGAGCAAACTTTGGCGATGTATTCGGGACATCCTATGGGTTTATTCCCCTCGCATAAAGATGCCCCGCGGGTGGTGGTTACCAATGGTATGATGATTCCCAATTATTCGTCATTAGACGATTATGATAGACACAATGCTTTGGGCAACACCCAATATGGACAAATGACTGCCGGCAGTTATATGTATATAGGCCCGCAAGGTATTGTACACGGCACAACCATTACCATTCTTAATGCCAAACGAATTATAATAGAACGCTTTGGTAAAGCCAAAGATGAGCCGGTATTATTTGTCTCGTCGGGATTAGGCGGTATGAGTGGTGCCCAACCCAAAGCCGGTAATATTGCCGGTGTGGTATCGGTAGTGGCGGAAGTCAATCCCAAAGCAGCCAAAAAACGACACGGGCAAGGTTGGGTTGATGTGTTGATAGACGATATTGACGAATTGGCCAAACAAGTAAAACAAGCTTTGGCAGACAAAAAAGTGATTTCTTTCGGTTATATAGGCAATGTGATTGATGTTTGGGAAAAATTTGATACCGAAAATATCAAAATAGATTTGGGAAGTGACCAAACTTCGTTGCATAATCCGTTTAACGGCGGTTATTATCCGGCCGGATTGAGCTTTGAACAAGCCAATGAAATGATGGCTGCCCGGCCTGAAAAATTTAAAGAATATGTGTATGCTTCTTTGCGACGACAAGTGGAAGCTATTAACAAACACACGGCAAAAGGTACTTATTTCTTTGATTATGGCAATGCCTTTTTATTAGAATCGAGTCGGGCAGGTGCCGATATTATGGATGGCAATAAATTCCGTTATCCGTCTTATGTTGAAGATATTATGGGTCCTTTCTGTTTCGATTACGGCTTTGGGCCGTTCCGTTGGGTTTGCACCAGTGGCAAGCCCGAAGATTTACAAAAAACCGATGAAATAGCCACGCAGGTTTTGGAAGAACTGATGCAAACCGCTCCCGAACGCATCCAACAGCAAATGGCAGATAATATCCAATGGATTCGCGGGGCGCAAGAAAATAAATTGGTGGTGGGCAGCCAAGCGCGTATTTTATATGCCGATGCTTGGGGACGGATTAAAATTGCCGAAGCTTTTAACCGTGCTATTGCCAATGGCGAACTTTCGGCGCCGGTGGTTTTAGGGCGCGACCACCACGATGTTTCCGGAACGGATTCGCCTTTCCGTGAAACTTCCAATATTTATGACGGCTCAATGTTTACCGCCGATATGGCCATTCAAAATGTGATTGGCGACAGTTTTCGCGGTGCTACTTGGGTATCTATTCATAATGGTGGCGGTGTCGGTTGGGGCGAGGTTATCAACGGTGGATTTGGAATGCTGCTCGATGGCACGCCCGAGGCGGACAGACGCTTGAAGCAAATGTTATATTGGGATGTCAATAACGGTATCAGCCGCCGCAGTTGGGCACGTAACGACAACGCAATGTTTACCATACAACGCGCTATGGCCGAAAATCCGCAACTCAAAGTTACCGTGCCACAATTGGTGGATGATGATTTGTTGGATGGGTTGGTTTAACTGGTAAAAATATCCTGATTGCAATAATTGTTATTGATAGCTAAACATTGTAGTGTTTAGTTTTTCTATACATATATTTTTTGTTGGCACCAGTTATTTTTTATTTTCAATATACTCGTCAAAAGTTTGGTAGTTCCCAATTATTTGGTTGTTATTGTCAATCTCAATATAGTGTCCTATATTTTCCTTGAGTTTTGAGATTAAGTCAGGGTCAATGTAATATTGTTTAAAAATGTCTTGAATTATTTTGAAGTCAGAATTTGTTCTTGTAATTTGGATTGACACTTCACCGTCATCATGGCTACTTATCACTAGATTGTCTTCAAGTTCTAAATCACAGTCATGTATGTAGTAGTCGGAATTTTCTTTAAAGAATCTATTAAAATCAGCTATCGTTTTAATTGTTTTTAATTTCAATTCATTAAGATATTCATTTTGGTCATTATAAGCAGTGATTTTAATGTTCACTATCTTTCTGTCATCTTGAATTAAAGTCGTTGCTTGAAGAGTCGACATTTCGAGAAAGTAGTATCTGTCAGTCTCTTGAGTTGGTTTATCAAAACTCAAAAGCTGAATTCTCAATCCGTCATATTCTTTAATCTCGTTTGTCATTTTTTAATTGGTGCCAACGGTTTCGTATATGGCTCGTAGCGGATTTTTACGCACTTACCTTTCCCAACTGCACAAAGGTAGCAAAATTCAAAGAATTTTGCATAATTTAATTTTTTCCGATTTGCAAAATTCTTTGAATTTTGCGGGCAAACACGCAACT
>JAMOMQ010000056.1 GCA_027066995.1 Flavobacteriales bacterium | reverse complement strand
ATTATCCTTATCAACCTGAAAATAACTTGTTTGTTTCATTAATGAAAATATTTGTTGTGCTTCATTTATCCAATTATGGAAATCTCTTTTTTCTGTTTTATCTCCGAAAAAATTGTCTGGATTAGCATATTCTTTTAGAAGTTCTATCAATTTATCTTTTTGATATGTTTTTAAAGAATTATATGCGTTAAGCAAATTAATTTTTTCATCATTTGACAAATTTTCATCAGAAAGAATAAACATAAATTCATAGATGCTTATTTGGGTTTCTTTGTAATCGGAATTATAAATTAAATCAGCCAAGTTACTCAAATGTGATTGGAAAAGAGTATCAATAAAATCCGTAAATATTCTATACTTTTCAAATAATGTTTTAGCATGAACAAGTTTAATTGCTTTATCTGATAGTTTTGCATAATGCACTATTTGTCTTTTATAAGGATTTGTTTCAACTTTATTTTTATCATATCTGTTTATTATTCCCATTCTATGGAAATCTACAAAAAAATTTTTTTTGATTGAATTATAAGTTGCTCTTTCTTCTATATCTTTTACTTTTTGCACTATTTGTTTAAAGATAGGATAATCATTTGGATTATATTTTTTTGCAGCACCTTCTCGTTCACTATAATCACCGCGAGGAATTTCAAAAAAATTTCCTTTGGTTAATTCATAAACTGTTTTTACAATAGTTTCCGTATAATCTAAATCATATCTATTGTGTTGTGAAATATGCAATCCGCGATAATTTTCAGATTGAATACGCTCAACAATGTATTCTAAAAACACATTTCCTTTTTCAATTTCCAAAATTGATTTTAGTATCTCGTTCATATTCTTTTAGTTTTTGTAATGCCAAGTTAAAATACTCTTTATTAAGTTCATTCCCAATAAAATTTCTATTTAATTTATTACAAGCAATTGCCGTTGTGCCACTACCAAGAAACATATCCATAACTAAATCATTTTCATTAGAACTTGCTTTAATAATTCTTTCAATTAAATCAATCGGTTTGGGTGTTAAGTGTGGTAATTTTTGGGTTTTACCATTAATTTTTTCTTTGTGTCTTTGAGAACTAAAATGCCAAACTTCTCCACAAAGCCTGCCATTAGGATTAGGGAACCACCTTTTTCCATTTTTTAAAATTCCTTTTTTTGCAGCGTGTGCTATGCGAGATGAAGATTCATAAGGAACACGAATATCATTATAATTAAACGTATGTTGTTTCCCATTTGTAAAAAAAAGTATAGTTTCTTGTCCATTACTATATTTTCGTTTTGCACTTCCTAGTCCGTCTCTTTTATCCCAAGTAATCCAATTTTGAAAAATTAATCCTTTTGAAACAAGATGTTGCAAAATAAATGCACTATTGTAAGGGGTATTGAATATATAGATACTTCCGTTTTTTTTTAATTTTTCTATTGCTTTATCAATCCAAGCGAAAGTCCAATCAAAAAATTCTTTTTCTGATTTAAAAGTATCCCATTCAGCTTTTTTTAAATTATAAGGCGGGTCAGTAACAATTAAGTCGACACTTTCATTACTAACCTTATTGTTTAAAAAATCAAATACATCTAAATTATATATTTTATTTTTATTCATTTTAAAAGTTGAATTTTTCTGATACACTATTTAATTTCCTAGTTATTATTTTTTCATAAGATTTCATTATTTCATATCCTACATAATTTCTATCCAATTCCTTTGCAACTTTCAAGGTTGTTCCACTACCGGCAAAGGGGTCTAAAACAATATCATCAACGTATGTAAACATTCTAACACAACGTCTTACAATTTCTTCCGGCATAATTGCAGAATGCTCACCATAAGCTAAATCGTTTTTATTAGGAATTGGTATGTCCCAAATTTGTTTTGTATATTCAACCCATTCTTTTTCAGTTAGTTTGCTTTTTTCTTTAATTTCTTTTGAAACATTATTTATTGGTTTACCGTCTTTAACATAAACTGTAATAAATTCACTTGTATTTTGTGCATAAAAATTTCTTGGGTATGGGTAACTTCCAAACATTAATTTTTTTGAAGTGTTTGTTCTGTTCCAAATGTATGTGTCAAAAAGATACATTTTTGTGTTTTTTTGATAAAGAATTGAATTTTGAATATCAGAATTTAAATCAAAAATATGTCTGTTATAATGTGTTGAAAATTCCTTTTTCTTCATTGGAAGTAGCGGGGTATTTATAACTAATTTACCATTGGGTTTTAATACTCTCTCACTTTCTTGCCATACTTTTAGCAATTCATTGATGAATATTTTATAATCTGAAATATCGCCAAGTTGTCCTTTTGTTTTGTTTGAATGTGTTTCGGTTTGTGTTCCATTTTTTGCGTAGTCTTTTATATTAAAATATGGTGGCGATGTTACTATCAAATCTATACTATTGTCTGGTATTTCAGACATATTTTGTGCGTTTTTAAAATATATTTTATTCTTAAAATCTATCATTTTTTCTTTTTTGTAAAGATACAAAAAAATACTATTTGAAGTATTTTAAATCTTTTTATTATTTAGTAAATTTTTTAAGTTATATTAAAGTTAGTTGTTGATTTTCAGTTAATTAAATTTTCTGCATTTTTCTTTTATTTCATGCTCATACTTTATAAATTTTGTTCGTTAGCAAAAATATGCAATGGTATTTTTAAAGTAGGAGAATTCTACAAAACCAAAAAAACAGCAATCGTTTCCGGCAATGTAAAATAGCTTGTAGCAGATACAAAAAAGGGAACTGATTGAATCAATTCCCTGATTTTATAATTATTTTGTTTGATTATTTATTACAGCTGATCAAAATTGACATCGGTAAAGTCGTCAGTCGATAAATTTTCTTCTTTTTCGGCTTCATCTTCTTTGGCAACTTCATTTTCTTTAGCCATTTCGGCTTCTTCCGCGGCTTTAAAATCTTTTTGATGTCTTTCCGAAATTACTTCTTCGCCTTTTTCTTTGATAATAAAGTCGGTAACTTCGTTTAACAGCTCTTTAAATTTGCCAAAATCTTCTTTGTATAAGTAGATTTTGTGTTTTTTGTAATTAAAAGTGCCGTCTTCATTCATGTTTTTCTTGCTTTCGGTAATTGTCAAATAGTAATCACCGGCCTTGGTTTCTCTGACATCAAAGAAATAGGTTCTTCTGCCTGCTCTAAATACTTTAGAGAAGATCTCTTCGGGTTTTTTGTATTCTTTTTCGCTCATTTTCCAACTATACTTTTAGAATTTTTATGCTACAAATCTAATAAAAAAATAATTCAAACAAAAAATAATTTTTTTGGAATTTTGCCGAATTATAGACTAAATTTGCAAATCATTTGAATACAGGTTTATGTTAAACAGAAGGAATATACGTTCTAAAGTAATGCAAGCGGCATTTGCCATGCAACAATCGGGCTCTGATAATTTGCCCGCACAAGAAAAATTATTGACACAGAGTTTTGACAATATATTTAAATTATATGTATTGAATTTGATGCTGCTAGTTGCTTTAAAACAAAAAGCGGCCGAAGAAATAGCCATTCGTTTAAATAAAAATTTTCCGACCGAAGAAGACCTTAATCCCAATTATAAATTTGTTAACAACCGCATCTTAAATTTATTGGAAAACAATGAATTTATCAAAGCCTTTGCCAAAAAATACAAGTTAAACAAATGGGAATTGGACAAGGAATTGGTCAATCATATTTGGCAAAAAATTAAACAATCAAAACTCTATAAGGATTATATGGCAGACAAAACGTCTTCATTTGAAGATGATAAAGAATTTATTTTGGCATTGTATAAAAATTTTATTGCACCTGAAGTCAAATTGCATGAGTCGTTTGAGGCTGATGACAGTCATTGGGCCGATGATATTGCCATAGCCAATACCATGGTTATGAAAACCATAACTGCGCTGAAAGAAGACAAGCCTTTTAACAACTTGCCGCCTTTGTTTAAAGACGAAATGGATAGAGAGTATGCCATAGATTTGTTTAGAAAAGTGATTTTGAATGATAAGGAATTGACCCAATTGTTAGAAGGCAAAACCCCCAATTGGGAATATGACCGCATTTCGGAAATAGATAAATTGATTATGAAAATGGCCATAGCCGAATTTTTATACTTTCCATCTATTCCTACCAATGTAACGATTAATGAGTTTGTTGAGATAGCCAAAGAATTTTCAACGCCTAAGAGTAATATATTTATTAATGGTGTATTGCACAATGTGGTTAATGATTTGAAACAACAAAACCGGCTCAATAAAAATGCCCGTGGCCGTATTAACTTTAAAAAATAAACTTATAAATATAGTGATTATGAAAAAAATAATGCTTCTATTTAGTTTGACAGCTTTCTTGATGATGGCTTGTAACAACGACAATCCCGCTTCTAAAATAAAAGACGAAAATCTTAAAAAAGCGCAGCAAAAGCGGGAAGAAATGAACAAATTCCCTAAAATGGCATTTGAAACCAAAGAGATTGATTTTGGAACCCATAACGAAGGAGATATTTTAGATACGGTTTTTAAATTTACCAATACAGGTGAAGTGCCTTTGGTTATTACCAACGTCAAAACCAGTTGCGGATGCACTACGCCTTATTGGCCAAAAAAACCTATACAACCCGGCGAGTCAGATGTTATAAAAGTGCGTTTTAATACCAATCACAAACCTGGTAAGCAAACCAAAACCATTACCATACATGCCAATACCAAAAACTTGACCGAAGTGGTAAAAATCAAATCATATAATATACCAAAAGACAAAAAAGGTAAGGAAAAATTGGACAAAATCAATAAAATATTAAATAATAAAATTGATCCTAAACAATTGAAACTGAAATAATATTTTGTGTTTTATTAACGAATTTGATGAGGTTGTCTCAAAAGACCAAATTATCTGTCATTCCGAACGCAGTGAGGAATCTCATGATTGATAATCAGTAAGTTGTCGTTTCAATATTTTATTCTTTAATTTATAAAAAATACTTTTGAGACAGCCTTATCTTTTCATTTGTATAATAGCCGGTTTGACGGCAATAATTTTAATAGTCCATGAAGGCCAAAGCACAATTTAGAATTGCTTTATATTTTTTTGCATCCATAGCTTTATTGGGTTTAATATTGCGTATGGTGCCGGTTTTTCCGCTGGGAATCAATTTTAGTAATTATTTGCATGCCCACTCACACGTGGCTTTTTTGGGTTGGTTGCATGGGGCGTTTATCAGTCTGATTTCTTATATATTTTTAAAAGATAAGTTGCAAACCCGACTATTCAAATTTATATATTGGTTTACGATTATAAATATCATAGGAATGTATTTTTCTTTTCCCATACAAGGTTACAAACTGTTTTCCATTTTATTTTTATCCCTGTTTTTGATCGGCACTTATATGTTTTTATTCTATTTTTTTAAACACAAAACCGATACGGAACGTTATCCGGCCACCTACAAATTTGTCAAAGCAGGTTTGTGGTTACAATTTTTATCGAGTCTGAGTCCCTGGTCATTAGGCCCTATAATAAAAATACTGGGTAAACAGTCCAATTTTTATAAATATGACATTTTTTATTATTTGCATTTTCAATATAATGGTTGGTTTTTGTTTGCCACTATTGGTTTGACTTTGTATTTATTAGAACGACGTAATATCAAATTACCGGCCAAGCAAGTACAACGATTATACCGTTTGCTTTTGGTAGCGGTATTTTTCGGTTATTTTTCCAATACACTTTGGGCTAATCCGGGGTTAGTATTTAATATTTTGGCTCTAATAGGTGGCGCTGCCGAGATTGCAGCATTTTTTGTTTTGTTGCAAATATTGAATCGCTACCATCATTATTTACATCATACCATCAGTGATTTTTCGTATAAAATTTTAATTTTGGTATTAGCGACTTTTATGCTCAAAGCTGTCTTGCAATTTATGGGCTCTTTTCAATATTACGCCGATTTGAGTTTTCAAATTCGTGATTTTATCATAGGTTATTTGCACTTGATTATGTTGGGTATTTTTACACCTTTTTTGCTGATATTGGGACACGAATTTGGTTTTTATATCTTAAAAAAGAAAGCATTTTGGTTGTTTTATTCCGGATTTTTAATTACCGAAACGCTTATTTTTACACGGGCGGTGCTGGTTTGGTTTAAAATTACTGCGCCTACTGCTTTTTTTAACCGCGGTTTGTTTATTTTTACCTTATGGATGGTGCTGGGTATATGGTGGTTCAGCTTATTAAAAACAAAAGATAATGTCACAGTATAAAGAATATCAATTTATATTGCAATCGCCGGAAAATCAGCGAGAAATATTTATAGCATTGCTGGCACAAGCCGGTTTTGAAGGTTTTGTAGAAACCGGACAAGGTTTTTTGGCCTATACTGATACAACTATTCATCCGGACGAAGTTTTAAAAGATTTGAACTGGCCGTATCAATTGGAAGAAAAAAACATAAAAGAAGAAAATTGGAACCAATCTTGGGAACAACAAATCAAACCACTGGTTATTGACAATCGTATTTATATTAAAACATCCTTTCATCCCGATAAAAAATTACCTATTGTCATTACTATTGATCCCAAGATGAGTTTTGGCACCGGTCATCATGAGACCACTTATTTGATGATTAAGCAAATGTTAGAAATAGATTTGCATGCTAAAGATGTTATTGATATGGGGGCAGGCACCGGTGTATTATCAATATTGGCAAAAAAAATGCATGCCAACAATGTAACAGCCATAGATAATGACAAATGGGCTTATGAAAACATGATTGAAAACTTTGAGAAAAATAAGACCGGAATGATCAAGGCTATACATGGTGATGCAAAGGTGCTTTCAGATTTGCCCGCTGCAGATGTGTTTTTGGCCAATATCAATCGCAATATTTTGTTACAAGACATGCATCAGTATATATCCAAAATAAAATCCGGCGGCTTGTTAATTTTGAGTGGTTTTTATCAGCAAGATGTCCCTTTGCTTGAAGAAGAAGCTTTAAAATACGGTATGATATTTGAAAGTAAACGGGTAAAGAATGACTGGACAAGTTTAACATTTAGAAAAAAATAAGCTTTAAAAACGGTTTTTTTTAAAGCAATTTTAAGTTTTTGTGGCAACTTGTCGATAATTCAAAAAAAATATTTATTTTTAAATTCTAAAAATATACCTTATGACTGAGAAGCATTCACCCAAGCAAAAACAAAAAAACACCCAAACGGATTTGTATAAAATCGTTTTATACAATGACAATATACATACTTTTGATTTTGTAATTGATATGCTTATGCGCTACTGTGATCACACACTTTATCAAGCCGAACAATGTGCCATGTTAACACATTACAAAGGCAAAAGTGTGGTTAAAAAAGGTACTTATGATAAACTTTTACCCATTGCTTCTACCTTATTAGAAAAAGGTTTAAGCGTTGATATTGAATAATAAAAGACACTTTTTATATGTTTAAATTGAAGTTGCAACATACATTTTTATATAAAACCGGAATAATTTTCCTTTTCTTGATGTTTTTTGGACAGGTGCAAGCCCAAAATTTTATCATTCACAAAGTGGAAGACGGTCAAAGCTTGCGTGATATTGCCAAAATATATCATATTGCTCCGTCAGATATAGTTAAATACAATGCCGATTTGGCTACCGGAGCTTCTTTACAGCCGGGACAAAGTATTTTAATACCTAAACCCGATGCCGTGATTAAACCGGCAGATTCAATAAAATTGGCTGACAAGCCGGTTGATTATAAATACCATACGGTTGGTGATAATGAGACCTTATTTAGTTTATCCAAACAATACCATTCCAAAATAGAAGATATTGTCAAACTAAACAATGTAGAAGGCTATGATATAAAATTGGGTCAAATATTAATAATCCCCATTTATCCGGACGAAAACGCGCCTAAAGTGATTGACACTTTAAAATATACTTATTATGAAGTGCAACCCAAACAAGGTAAATGGCGTGTAGCTTATGATCACGGTATTACCATTGACGAGCTTGAACGACTCAATCCGGAAATAGTAGGACAGACCTTAAAAATTGGACAAAAATTAGTCGTTCCCAAGTTTATTGCCAGCAAAGAACCTGTAAGGGATGAAAAGCATTATATTTATCATGATGTGCAACCTAAAGAGACTTTATATAGTTTATCCAAACAATATAATGTCAGTATTGATGACATAAAAAAATTAAATCCTGAAGTTGCCGAAAACGGTTTAAAATTCGGTCAAACTATCAAATTCCCCAAGCATAAAGACTTTAATGATGAAGATAGCACTAATAAAATAACCGATTTTGATAAAAAGATCAATGAGTTGATCCAACCCCAAGATACTATGCAGGCGCAAGCTTACACGGGAAATAGTGAACCAATCAAAATCAACTTATTGGACAGCATGCGTTTGGATAAAGTTTACCGTTTGGCCATACTTTTACCTTTTAAATTAAAAGAAATTGATAATACAAGTGATATTTGTGATAATTTAGTAGACAATAAAATATTGAGTTATTATTCCGGTATTAAATTTGCTATAGATTCTTTAAAACAATTAGGTTTGAATGTAAATTATGATGTTTTTGATACGCAAGGCTCTCCTTACGTTACCGGCAAAATATTAGAAATTACCGATCTGTCCGATTACGATTTTGTGATAGGACCGGTCAAAAAAGATAATATTGATAAGGTTGCTCATATTTTAGAATATGATAACACACCGGTAGCGGTTCATCATTATAAAGGAGATCAAAAATTTCGTAATTTGGTTGTTACCACTACACCCAATAAGGATTTGGAGCTTCATATGATACAATATATAAAGGAACAGGCTAAAGACAAATCGATTAAAATTATTTATGATCCTACTCAAAAAACCATAGCAGACAGTTTGGCCGTTAAATTGGATGTGCCTGTGACCAAGATAGCCGGTAAAGAAACCAAAAAAGGTTTGTCTATCTATGTAGATGATATAAAAAAAGGTATAGACAGTCAAAAAGACAACTATGTTATTTTGTTATCCAATGACGATTCATTTATATTTACCGTTTTATCTACTTTGAATTCTTTAAATAACAATGACAACATAACTCTGTTTACTTTAAATGACAAAAGATTGTATGAAGACGATACCAATGATAGAATGAATATTTTTCTATCTAATTTAAATTATCATTTTCCTGCCAAAATGCAACGTTTGATAGATCCCAAACTGGCAAAAAAATTCAAAGAAACTTACCATACGTTACCTGACTTTACCGCTATAAACGGTTTTGATACTACTTTTGACTTATTGGTGCGGGCTGCCAATGCCGATAATTTATTTGAAGGTTTGCAAAAGATTGGCCGCACCACTCAAACTTCCAAAGTATATTTATACCGGCACAATCCGGAGACAGGTTTTCAAAATCAAGGAAGTGTGATTTTAAAAATCGGTAAAGATTTGGATTTGCATAAAGTTGAATAGTTATGTTTTATATTTAATACCAAGTCGACTTAATAAGTAGTCCCATATTTTCTTTCCTTTTGGCTTATTCTGTGTTGTAAATACAAGTCTGATCAACCTCTGCATTTTGTTTTTTGTTTAAACCTAAAATAATACCCAAACGACATATAAAATAGTCCAATATTTCGTTCTTTTCATTTATAATTAGGCTTTAAATCAATGAAAACCTTATTTAATTAAATAAGACGCTTGTTTTGATAAATGCTTCTGTTTTTATGCTTAAGTTAATTAAATCTTTGTGCCATAATTATAAAAAAAAAACAGAGATGAAAAGATTTAGTATTTTATTATTATTTAGCCTTTTGGCTTTTGTAAGTTGTAAAAAAGAAAAAGACGAAAAGAAAACGGAGCCTAACGGTCAAAAACTGAAAGAGATGTTTGAAAACAAACGCAGCGAAGCTGTTCAAACTTTTCAAATTGATGCAGCCGCCGGCGGGACCATTACTGCAAGTCAAGGCACTGAAATTGTATTTCAACCAAATACTTTTTTGCTCAATGGAAATCCTGTGACAGGTAATGTAGATATTGAAGTCATTGAAATATATGACCGCGGTGGCATGGTATTACAAAATAAACCGACAACAGGCGTTCGCCCTAATGGTGATGAAGAAACCTTAATATCCGGTGGCGAATTATTTATACAAGCTAAGCAAGGCAACGATGTTTTGTCAACCGCTATGCCATATCATGTAAACACGGCAAATGATCCTCAGGGTAGTTTTAACAATCCTATGCAAGTTTTTAAAGCCGGTGACCAAATAAATGATGATGACAAGTGGGAAGAAGCAGATGAAGATCAAGATGCACATCCTGATTTTGCAGAAGTCGGAGAACGACAAAATGGTACCGGCCAATGGGTTATTTATTACTCATTTGATACCAGTAGCTTTGGTTGGACTAATCTTGACAGATGGTATTCGTATAACGGGCCTTTAACGACTTTAAATGTTTCAGTGCCGGAGCCTTATGATAATACCAATTGCGAATTGTTTGTTTTGTATGATGGTGAACCCAAAGCTTTGGCCAGATTAGATAGATATGATGCTGCCACAGGCATGTTTACCGAACATTTTGGTAAATTGCCGGTTGGTATAGACATACACATTTTAATGACCAGTATTATAGATGATGTTTTACATTACAGTATAATAGGATTGACCTCTGTGGCTAACGGGACAACAGCTACCATGCCCGAACCGCAACCTACTACCGAAGCGGACTTAATTGATGTGATAAATGCTTTGCCATAAAGTAAATTAACGTGCGTTCGACATATTAAAAACTATATAAAATGGCGTAACCCAATGATTATAAAATTATTAAAAAACCGGTAGATAAAACCGGTTTTTTTGTATAAAATTTATTGGCAAATGAAATGTTTACGTTACTAATTTGTTATTTTACTGAACTTTCAAAAGTAATTGTTTGTTGTGATAATTAATTGATGCATAATATAATACGATACATTCCAAGCTTGTCATATTGAGTGTTTTGACTAAATGAAATGAAGTCAAAATGTATCGAAATATAAGACAAGCGTCATTGATAAACGTAATATCTACTTCTCGATACATCCCGAATCGCTTTGCTCTCTGGACATTCAAAGTGACATTACTTGATTATCAACATGCGAAAGTTTAGTTATTTTATATTATCCAAACTATAAAAGCCACCTTTGTTTTCTTTGCGTTTGCGCGAAAATTCTACAATCAAATAGGCGGTTGTAATCAAATTTCGCAGTTCTAATAAATCTGTCGTTATTTCGGCATGGTCATACAGACGTTTGTTGTCTTGATATAAAACATACAGTCGTCTTAAGGCTCTTAAGAGGCGTTCATTTGAGCGCACAATTCCCACATAATTACTCATAATGGTTTTAACTTCATTGCGATCGTGTGTAATCAATATTTTTTCCATGGTTCTGTCAGTGCTGGTATCAATCCATTCGGGGATTGCCGGTAATTTATAATTCTCATCATAATGTTTGACTAAATCTTTAACGGCATTATGAGAAAATACTAAGGCTTCGAGCAATGAATTGGAAGCCAGTCTGTTGGCGCCATGTAAACCGGTGCGTGTGACTTCGCCGCTGGCATATAAATGTTTAATGGAACTGCGGGCATTTTTATCAACGACTATACCGCCCATCATATAATGTGCAGCCGGAGCAACGGGAATATAATCTTTACGGATATCAATATTCAGGCTTTCACATTTTTTGGTAATGTTTGGAAAATGCTTAACAAAGCCATCATAGTCAATATGAGTTACATCCAGATAAACATTTTTACTACCTTGCAATTTCATTTCGGTATCTATGGCACGGGCCACTATATCACGAGGCGCTAATTCCAGACGGTTATCATATTTTTGCATAAAGCGTTCTCCTTTGTCGTTTCGTAGAATAGCCCCAAACCCCCGAACAGCCTCCGAGATTAAAAAAGCGGGACTTTCGTCCGGGTTGTATAGTGCCGTTGGATGAAATTGTATAAATTCCATATCCGCTAGTTTTGCTTTGGCACGATAAGCCATTCCAATACCGTCCCCTGTGGCTACAAAAGGGTTGGTTGTGGTTTCATATACCTGTCCGCTACCTCCGGTAGCCAATAGAGTATATTTGGCAATAAATGTCTTGACAGTTTTATTTTTTTCGTCCAATACATAAGCGCCGAAAACCGTTTTATCAGAATCTAATGATATCAAATCACCAAAAACCTGATGCTCAGTAATTAAATCGATGGCAAAATGATAATCGTAGAAATGTATGTTGGGATGATTTTTTACTTTGTTAAGCAAAGAACGTTCTATTTCAAATCCGGTGATATCTTTATGATGAAAAATCCGGTTTTTGGAATGTCCGCCTTCTTTGCCTAAATCGAACCGGCCTTGCTCGTTTTTATCAAAATCTACGCCCCAGGCCAAAAGTTCGTCCAAACGTTCTTTGGCTTGTTTGATGACCATTTCAACCACTTCGGGGTCGTTGAGATAATCACCTGCAATTAGAGTGTCTTTAATATGGGCTTCATAAGAATCAGTAGTCAAATCATAAACGGTAGCAATGCCGCCTTGAGCATATTTGGTATTGGATTCGTCTTTGTTGCCTTTGGTAATAATATTGATGGTTTTGTCAGGAAAGTGGTTAGCTGCTTTAAGGGCAAAAGACAAACCGGCAATGCCTGATCCTATGACGAGAAAATCGCTTTTAATTTTCATAATTATTTAATTTAAGACAACTCCAACATTCGTTGAATAGGTATTAAAGCTTTTTGTCGTAATGATTCTTCGACAGTTACTTCGGGCAATTCGTATTGAAGTGCCAAATAAATTTTCTCCAGAGTATTACGTTTCATATACGGGCACTCGGCACAGGCACAAGAAGTATCATCAGTCATGGGTGGTGCAGGAATAAGTATTTTGTCAGGTGCTTCTTGCTTCATTTTATGTAAAATACCCGCTTCGGTAGCAATAATAAAGGCCGGAGCATTGTTAGTTTTAACATAGTTGAGCAAGCCGGAAGTAGAACCTATATAATCGGCAATGTTTAAAACAGATTCGCGGGATTCGGGGTGCGCTATAATTTTGGCTTCGGGATATTCTTTTTTAAGTGTCATAATCTTTTCTACTGAGAATTCTTCATGCACTTCACAGGCACCATCCCAAAGCAGCATATTATGACCGGTTTTTTTGTTGAGGTAAGCACCTAAATTTTTATCGGGTGCAAAAATTATAGGTTGATCTTTAGGTATGGAAGCAATAATTTTTTCGGCATTGGATGAAGTGCAAACTATATCAGTAAGAGCTTTGATATCTGCCGAGGTGTTAACATAAGAAACAACTATATGACCGGGGTGTTGTTTTTTAAAAGTTTCAAACTTGTCGCGGGGTGCAGATTCTGCCAACGAACAGCCGGCAAGCAAATCGGGGAGGAGTACTTTTTTATCGGGATTGAGAATTTTGGCAGTTTCAGCCATAAAATGAACACCGGCAAATAGTATCATATCGGCTTTGGTTTTGGCTGCCGCTTGTGCTAATACTAAACTGTCACCAACAAAGTCGGCTATGTCTTGTATTTCGGGCACTTGGTAATAATGCGCCAAAATAACCACGTTTTTTTCTTTGCGCAGGCGGTTTATTTCTTCTACTAAATTAAGATTTTTGTCTATGGGTAAATCCAGATACCCTTTTTTTTGAAGATTTTTGATGGCAGTATTAATTTGCATGTTTTTGTTTTTATTGTAAAAATAAATTTTGTTATGCAATATACAAAACCTGTTCCAAAAAAAATATATAAATATTATTATAGACTACTCAATTAAAGAAAAATATAATTTTTTGTTCCTTTTAAAGATAACCGGTTGAAGCTATTATTTTGTCTGGTTATTGTCAAAATTCATAAATGCCTGCATTAACTTAATAATTGGTTGCTAAAACTGATGCGATAAATAATAAAATCTAACTCTACAAAAAAACCTTGCCTATAATTAAATTTTTTAATATAAATTTTAGGTGAGGTTATTTTATTTTACGTCGCTAAATACCTTTAAAGAATTATTTTAAGTCTGTTTAAATCGTTTGAATTTAAACCTTGCATTTTATTTATAAAATTTAAAATGAGTAAAACAATTTTCTTCTTCAATTAGATTTTTTCTTTTTTGTTTGTTATTTAAGTTTTGAGAGGTCTTGTACAACGGTTACCTTTGTTATGGGCAGTTTTTAGTTACATAATTTTTTTGTTGAAATTGCAAAGTAAAGGGGAATAGGGTTTTTATATCCCTTTTCCACTGCTTCATTTAGTTTATTCATAAAGGTCTCCAAAGAGTTATTTGAGGTTGCAAAGTAAAGGGGAATAGGGTTTTTATATCCCTTTTCCACTGCTTCATTTAGTTTATTCATAAAGGTCTCCAAAGAGTTATTTGAGGTTGCAAAGTAAAGGGGA
>JAMOMQ010000055.1 GCA_027066995.1 Flavobacteriales bacterium | reverse complement strand
GAGGCGTTCTAATATCAATAAACTGGATCCCGTTTGCCTGTTTACTATACAATAAATCTGCTAATTGTTCATTGGAAATAGCATTCGCCTTACAATTTTTGTTTGTTTCATCTTGACGCATTCCCGTTTTATTTCGGCAAGCAGTCATTGCTAAAAAAGCTATGAAAATTATTAATATCTTTTTCATTTTGGTATTTTTTTAAGTTTATACTATCCACATCCGCCGGTTACTTCCTTTTTCTTGCGTTTTACAACAGGTTTAGAAGGAGCTTTTGGCTTACTTGATTTAGCCGTAGAAACAGGCGTGGCACCGGTAAAATATATCTGTGCACCTTTTCTAAACAAGTATTGTTTCTCTAAGGCGCCTGTTAATTCATCATCAGCGGGTTTTTGCGGGTTTAAAATGGTTTTGTACCACTGATTTAAACCGCCTTTCATGACTTTGTTGCCCTTATAATCATAACTACGCAAAATTAACCAGGCTTCATCTGCCAAACTGCTGCCATTTGAAAATAGAACAGTCGTATAGACATCTTGATCAAAATAATCAATATTGGATTTATCCAAAATCTTATTAAAAGGGATATTGATAGCACCGTCCAAACTATATTTTTTATAAGCTTCGGGGCTACGAATATCAATTAACAATAAGCTTGGATCTTTTTCCATAATCATTTTGGCCACTTCATCGGTAGTGATATACCGCCCTTCTTTATTCACTTCATATAACAATTGTTTGGCACCGATAATATGTTTCAGAGGTTTGGTGTCGGGTAAAAATATTGCCATAGCACTACCTATGAACAATAAAGCTATTATTAAAACTTCTCTTCTTTTCATAATTCTAATTTCTAAAATTAAATACCTAAATCGTTAATATCTTCTTCTGACATTTTTTGTTTCCAGCTATCTTGCCATTTTTGAAAAATCCAAAATGTAGCAATAGCTATGACAGTAAACAAGAAAATGAAAAGACCTTCTTTAATACCAATCCATTGAGCAATATTGACCTTGCCCATATTGCCAGATTTTCTTAAACTTTCCCATAAGGTATCATAGGTAAAAATAAAACCGAAAATACCTAACATAACACCTACAATAAAAGCCATAGCATCAACTTTTCCGCTAGCAGCTGCAGATAAACTGGTGCCGGGGCAAAAACCACCAATGACAAACCCCAATCCCATAATAGCACCGCCTATCAATGTCGGTATCCAAAATGTTTTAGGGTAAAAAGTCAAAGTAATATCTATCCAACCTAAATAGTGCATAAAAAATAATCCTATTAAGGCTGTTAAAGCGGCTGTAAAAAATACTTTTATAACCGTGGCATCATAACCGTAAAATACACCTGCCAGTTTTCTTGTATTGGTAAAACCCGAGGCTTCCAGTAAAAAACCAAAGCCAATACCTATTAAGGCGCCAATTAGTAAATTGTATTCGGGATTTAATAATTCTTGTGGATATAATGGTCCCATAATTAATTAGTTTTTTTGATCCATAAACGTTTGAAAATAAAGGCAAAAATAAAACCGAAGCCAAAAATGGCTAACAGTCCTATATAACCCGAAAGGGAATTTACCGCCATACCTGATAACACCAATCCTGATGTACAACCTCTACCGAGTTGCGTTCCAATACCCCACAATATACCTCCGGCTATAGCCAAGTATATACGTTTCTTATTGGAAATATGCGGCGCTTTACCTATGACAAATTTTAAGCGGCCGTATAAAGCTGCTGACAATATGGCGCCGAAAATAACGCCCAGCAATTCATAAACCAACCAAGTATGTGTAGGCGTATGATCTCCTGATACATGCGGTGCTACAAAAGGATTGGAATGAGCATATTCGGGTGATATGGCATTAATGGCACCAAAAGCCATATCTCTATATCCGCCACTGGAGCCCAAACCTTCTCCTGAAAAATAGTAAGCAGCTATTATCAATAAGCCCATTAAAAAGCCTGCCACATACGAATTCATATATTTATTTCTTTTTGTATTCATTTCTACATAAATTTTAAATTAACTAAAACGGATATTCTGACATTTGTCCGGCTGCAACCATAATTATTCTGAATAAAAAACCGCCTATCAAGACCAAAATGGCCGGTAATGCCGGCGGTATATGTTTACCTTTCAATTCCAATGCTTCCAAAATAAAAGGTAATACCAAACCGAAACCTACAAAAATTACCCAAAATATCACTGTAAATTCACCACCTAAGAAAAGGTGAGCGGCTTGTTTATATGCTTCGGGACCGGCTTGCATACCCATAATCATGTGAATAATAAAAAACAACTCTGTAGCTATCAATGCCATATCAATGGTAGACATCAATGCCCGTTCTTTTTTATTATTACTCAACCACATAACAAATGCCGAACCTGTTGAAACGCCTGATGTCAAGAACAGAGGGCCTAAAATGGAGTTATTCCAAAGCGGGTGTGCATTAAACGCAGATAATAAGATACCTGTATAAATACCAAGTATTATGGATAAAAATAATAAAATCCATGCAAAGAATGTGCGGTATTTTCTAAAGGTTATAATAACAAAACGCGGAATAAGCCATTTGTGTTCCAAATCACGCACCATACCGGTAAACCAGTCTAACCGGCGCCACCCGCGCTGATGCAAATAGGCTTCTATGTCATCGATATAACTCAAGGGCCATAACAATGACAACACACTAACGGCTGCCAAAGTCCAAGCGCCCCATGACATAGGCGATTCAATTCTAAAGGTGGTAAACAACTCCATCACATAAAGCGGATGGTGCAAATCATAAACTAATAATAATAGTCCAATCACAACAAACCAAAATGTAAATATAGGTGCTATTTTGACTGTAAATGGCATATCATTTTCTTTACCTTTAAGGTAATATATTGTCGCAAATAAGAGAATACCGGCAGCCAGTCCTCCTAAAAATAAATAGGTAGCAATAGGCCAACCCCAAATGTGTACATGTGGATAAAGCCCGTGAATATCTCTTGCTGTTTGTAATAATCTTTCTTCCATAACTGCTTATTTTAAATAAAATATTTGTGGTGCTGTTCCGGCTTCGGGTAGCAAAGTATAATGTTCTCTGCTTTTAATTAACTTGGATATTTCACTATCGGGATCATCCAAATCGCCAAAGTGCATACAAGTAGTCGGACAAACCGAAACACAAGCCGGGTCCAATCCGTCGGCAA
>JAMOMQ010000054.1 GCA_027066995.1 Flavobacteriales bacterium | reverse complement strand
CCGCGCCATACCATCGTCGTCAATATACGAGATATAAGTCCCTTTGGCTAAGGATATGCCTTTATTTCGAGCATACGACAAACCTTGACGGGTTTCTTTTGCCGGCACAATATTATAATCGGGATGTGTTGCTTTAAAATGTTGGATAATTTCAGCGGTTTTGTCCGTCGAATTGTTATCCACCACAATAATTTCGTAATCGGATTTGTCAAAATCTTGCCGCACCAAACTTTGCAAAGCCCGCTCTATGTGTTGATCTCTGTTGTAGGTGCAAATAATTACCGATAAAAACATTTACATGAAAAATTATAACCAAATATTCCAAGGAATACGAGATAAAATAAACAAAAAAGCCAGTCCGTAAAACAAGATAACCGCCATATATTTCTTTTTTGAACTTTCGGCTTTTTTCATCCGGTTAAAACCGTAATGTGCCAACAATAAAGCCAATAACATCATCAAAGGATGTTCTACCACCAACAAACGGTCGTGTGCGTGCTTCATATATTCGCCCATGTGTCCTTGTTTGATGCCGGTAAAATAATCGGAAGTAAACCAAGCCAATAAGCCCAATACAGCCTGAATGTAAAAAACAATCAAAGTAAAACTGGCTAACCGAAAGTCTTTGTTAAAACTAAAAACCTTGTTTTGAAAATAAGACATGAGATAGTTTGTCAATGTCAAAGCAAACATAAATAAAACTAAAAATGCCCAAGTGCTATGTAAAAATTGTATCATAATTGCTATGTTTTACAGCAACAAAAATACAATTTATTTGTCAGAAACAGCTTTTTTAATATAAGCAATTCTTATAGTTTTACACAAATTCATAAAATACTTTATGGATGTCTTATACATGGTTACATATCCTATCGGAAAATCTCATAATTTCGTGTATCTTTGAAAATCATTTTGACTTTACATTAAAATAATTAGTTTAATGAACCTGCAACGCATAAGAAAAAAGCTGTATACCATTATTTACGAAGCCGACACCCCCGCCGGCAAATGGTTTGATATTGGTTTGCTGCTGCTTATTTTAATCAGTGTGATTATTGTTATGCTTGAAACGGTTCAAAGTATTCACCAAGCATACGGCGCCTATTTTGATATTGCCGAATGGATAATTACCATTCTTTTTACCATTGAATACCTGTTGCGGGTGTGGACTATTGAAAAGTCCAAAGCCTACATTTTTAGTTTTTACGGCATCATTGATTTCTTATCGACCATTCCAAAATATTTGTCTATTTTCTTTGCCGGCGCCAATATTTTGATGGCACTACGCGCATTGCGTTTGCTTAGGGTTTTCAGGATTTTAAAATTGTCTCCTTTTGTAGGCGAATCGCAAAATTTGATCAAATCGTTAAAAGCCAGCAAAGCCAAAATTTTGGTTTTTTTAACAGCCGTTTTGATTTTGACTATTATTTTGGGAACCGTTATGTATTTGGTTGAATATGGCAAAGGAAGCGGTTTTGACAATATTCCGAAAAGTATGTATTGGGCTATTGTAACACTCACGACTGTTGGTTACGGCGACATCGCACCGGTTACGCCTTTGGGACAATTTATTGCATCTATCATTATGATTCTGGGTTATGGTATTTTGGCGGTTCCTACCGGAATTGTTTCTGCCGAATACAGCCGTCAAAAAGACAAAAAAGTCCATCACAACACCCAAGTTTGTCCACATTGTCACGCTTCGGGCCACTTAGATGATGCGCAATTTTGTTATGAATGTGGCAAGCCTTTAAACGAAAATTAAAAGCTGAACCATATCCAAAACGAACTATACTCAACAAAACAACAAGAACTTGGACAGCTATTTCCTATTTTCCGCGTTGCAAAGGCAAAGTGGAACAACGCAGCAAACCTTCTTGTTTGGCTATTTCGGCATACGGCACTTCTTCAACCGTAAGTCCTTGTTGTCGCAGCCAGTTATTGAGGCGCTTGTTATTTTGTTCGGACACTACAACGTCAGGCGATATGGAAAAAACGTTGGAATACATATCATACATTTCGTCTTTGGTGATATGAAACAAATTGTCTTTGCCAAACAAATCTTCTAAAAAACGGTATTGTGTTTCATCGAGAAAACCCTCTTTATGGATAATGGCTTTGCCGTGTCCTACGGGTTGAAAAACACAATCAAGATGCAAGGCATTTTCGCGCGGGTCGGTATTGTGTTTTTTTAAGTCAAAAGCCACTACCTTTTTGTTGGGAAAGGCATTTTGCAAGAAATCAACGGCGGCGGCATTGGTGCGTGCCGTAATGTAATCGGGGTAATCGGGACGCCGGTAAGTGCCTACAAAAATATAATCATACCAAGGCATCACATCGCCGCCTTCAATATGCACTTCTTCGGGCGGTTGTAAAATTTTGCTTTGGTCAAATCGGGATAAAATACTTTCTATGGCTTGAAATTCGGCTTCCCGGTCGGGCAAAATGTTTGATTTGATAAATTTGTCTCCAATAACAAAACCGATATCGCGGGTAAAAATTTGATTGACATTTTCCAGTAAATCGGGGCGGTAAACCTTAACCCCGTGTTTTTTTAAAACTTTTTCAAAAGCTTCCATTTCCTTAACCATATCGGTTTCTTGCGGATAGGTGCCGGCTAATACATGTTCGCGAGACTTGGGGTCGTAGCACTGTTCGGGCGTAGGAGCCGGGCCATTGCTGTCGGCACGTCCCAAGATGACACTTTTTAATGGAGATATTTCGTCTTGTATATAAAATTGCTCGGGCATATTTTTGTCAATTTTGAGATTGCCCAAAAATAAAATTTTAACCGGAATATGAAGTGATTTTTTTAGGAAATTTAAAGGATCTATTTTGGGGTATTAAAATAGTAATATTTCAAACGTTGCAAAAAAACATCTTTATATGTGTTAGTTACTTTTAATATTTTTTGGTCAAACTGTATATATCTGCCATTAATTCTGCCTACAAAATAATCGGATAATAAATTAATAATATATTTTTCGTTTATTCTGACAAATTGTTTAGGCAAAATATTTTCCCATTTAGTTAAGGATTCGCGCAGGTAGTATATTTGATTATCTTTATTGATCAACCAAACATAATTTGCCATTATTTTTTGATTATTTAATATTTTTCTATCTGTGGTTAAAAATTTTATATCTTGATATTTTATAAAAACCTCAGAAACTGTCATTTGAGAAGTTTTTTTTAACTCTTGCAAATAATTGGT
>JAMOMQ010000053.1 GCA_027066995.1 Flavobacteriales bacterium | reverse complement strand
TGGTATGGAGAGATATACCCTGTAAACGGATGTGTTGACGGCGTCAAATGTAGCGAAGCCGAACACCAACAAAACCGTCGCACGGAATTTAAAATCTTAAATTGTCAGCAATAGCGGATAATTATTATTAAAATACCTAAAACACAGTATGCTTTTGCATGCTGTGTTTTTTTATGGTAATTTTTTATAATTATAACTTTTTACCGTAAATTTGTGTTTTAAAAAATTAAAAGACAGATGAAGATATCATATAATTGGTTAAAGCAGTTTATAGACATAGATTGGGACGCAGAACAGACCGGAGCTTTATTGACTGATTTAGGACTGGAAGTGGAAGGCATTGACAAGTTTGAATCCGTCAAAGGCGGATTGAAAGGCTTGGTAACAGGCAAGGTCTTGGAAGTTTATAAACACCCCAATGCCGATAAACTTTCTATAACCAAAGTTGATTTGGGTGATGGAGAACCGGTGCAAATTGTATGTGGCGCACCTAATGTTGCTGCCGGTCAAATTGTACCTGTAGCTACCGTAGGGACAGTTTTGTATGATGATAAAAACAATTCTTTTAAAATTAAAAAAGGTAAAATCAGAGGCGAAGTAAGCATGGGTATGATATGTGCCGAAGATGAGATAGGCTTGGGAGATAGCCATGATGGTATTATGGTACTCGATGAAAATATTGAAATAGGTAAGCCTCTAAATGAAGTTTTTGAAATAGAGACAGATGAAGTTTTCGAAATAGGATTGACGCCCAATAGAGCTGATGCCATGAGTCATTTGGGAGTTGCTCGTGATTTAAAAGCGGGTTTATTACATAGAGGTATCAATACGGTATTTGACACCCCTTCCATTTCAAAATTTAATATTGACAGTAAAACCAGACCTATTCAAATTGAAATTGTAGATAAGGATAAGTGTCCGCGTTATGCCGGAATTACCATCAAAGGTATTAAAGTAGGACCATCTCCTCAATGGATACAAAACAGGTTAAAAGCCATAGGTTTGACGCCAATTAATAATATAGTGGATATAACCAATTATGTCATGCATGAACTGGGACAACCTTTGCATGCTTTTGATGCAGAGAAAATTCACGGGCATAAAATTATTGTTAAAACGGCAGAAAAAGGAGATAGGTTGGTAACTTTAGATGGTGTTGAACGAGAATTACATCCTGAAGATTTGATTATTTATAATGAAAAAAGTCCTATGGTTATTGCCGGTGTTTTTGGCGGTATAGATTCGGGAATAACCGAAGATACCACCGATATTTTTATCGAAAGTGCTTACTTTGATCCGGTAACAGTTAGAAAAGCAGCCAAACGTCATGGTTTAAACACTGATTCGTCATTTAGATTTGAACGTGGTATTGATCCCGAAATGACCGATTTTGCATTAAAACGTGCCGTTACTTTAATCAAGGAATATGCCGATGCCGAAATAGTAACCGATTTAATAGATATTTACCCGCATAAAATAGAACCTCATAAAATTTCTTTAACTTATGATTACCTCAATACCTTGGTAGGTAATGTTATTGATAAAAATATTATTAAAAACATTTTAGCTTCTCTTGAAATAAAGATAACCTCTGAAACCGATCACGGACTTAATTTGGTTGTACCTCCATATCGAGTTGATGTAACCCGTCCTGCTGATATAGTTGAAGAAATATTGCGAGTTTACGGTTATAATAATATTCAATATTCAGATAAAATAAATGCCAGTGTTGAGCCATCTGATAAATGGGCTTCCTATAAATTGGAAAATGTTGTCGCAAATCTTTTAAGAGATAACGGTTTTTCGGAAATGATGTCTAATTCGCTGACCACACCAAAATATATTGAATTGTCAAAATCAATTAATCCGGAAACTACGGTTAATATACTTAATCCTTTAAGTCAGGATTTGAGTGTGCTACGACAATCCATGTTATTTAGCGGTTTGGAAACTATTGCCTATAATTTGAATAGAAAACAAACTGATTTAAAATTTTTCGAATTTGGTAAAGTTTATAACAAATACAAAGAAGGTGAATATGTTGAAGAAAAACATTTGGCTTTAGTACAAACAGGAAATACTACATCCGAACATTGGATGACAGCTGTGGAACCGGCCGGATTTTTTCATTTAAAAGGACAGATAGAAGCCGTTTTAAATAGATTTGGTATAAAAAATTATAAAATGAAGCCGGCGCGGAACAATGATTTGCAAGATGCGGTTATAATAGAAGTAGATAAGAAAAAAATAGTGGAAATAGGCCAAGTCAAAAAAACGGTTACTAAGTATTTCGGTGTCAATAAAAAAGTATTTTATGCCGATTTTCTATGGGATAATTTACTCGACCAAATAAAGAAACACAGTAAGGTTGTTTATAAAGACATACCTAAATTTCCATTGGTAAGACGTGATTTGGCGCTTGAAGTCGATCAAAATGTCAATTACCGTGATTTATATGATGCGGCTCTTGATACCGAGAAAAAATTACTCGTGGGCATCAATTTGTTTGACGTTTATGAAGGTGAAAAAATAGCCGAAGGCAAAAAGTCTTATGCTTTGAGTTTTCTTTTGCAGGATAAGTTTAAAACTTTGAATGACAAGCAAATAGATAAAACCATGCAAAAGATTTTTAAAACTTTTGAAACGAAATTCGGTGCAAAATTACGTCAATAATTATATATATATTTTAAAAACTTTTTGAAAATAATACATTGATAATCAATGTGTTTTATTATGTGTAGTTTATGATATATTGAACCCGTTTTGATTATTAAAATCCTAAAATAAGTTTGGCAATAGTAAAAAAGATATAAATTCCGAAAATATCATTACTGGTGGTTATAAACGGTCCGGTGGCAACGGCCGGATCAATACCTTGTTTGTGAAGAAACAGTGGAATAAATGTGCCTATTAATGATGCCATCATAATAACAGTAACCAAAGAAATGGCCACGGTTATACCCATTTTCATATCAAAACCCGTTAAGATATGTCCTAATAAAAACTTTCCGATTAATAATAAAATAAGCGCTAAAATCAATCCGTTTAACAGGCTTAAAGAAATTTCTTTTACCAAACGTTTCCAAACCGAACCGGTTAAAGAACCGTTTGCCAATCCTTGCACTACAATAGCGGATGATTGCACGCCTACATTACCGGCGGTAGCGGCTATTAAGGGGGTAAAAAAGAATAAGGTGCCATACTGATTCATGGCATTGCCAAAACCACTTAAAACCACTACACTGATAAAACCGCCTACCAAAGCGACTACCAACCAAGGTAAACGGGCACGCATTTGTTGCAAAATATTATCATTGGCTTCAACATCTTCGGTAATACCCGCAGCCATTTGGTAATCCTTTTCGGCTTCTTCTTTGATATAATCGACCACATCATCAATGGTAATTTGTCCCACTAAAACGCCCATTTCATCAACAACAGGGATTACAAATAAATCATATTTTTGCATAATACGAGCCACCTCGTCGGCAGAATCATTGACATTTACAAAATGGATATTGTCATTATAGACTTCTTTAATTGGTGTTTTGGTCGAGGTGGTCAAAAGTTTTTTTAAAGATAAACGGCCTTTTAACCGGTCATGATCATCTACTACATAAATAGTGTGAACCTTATCCATTTCTTCGGCTTGCTTACGCATTTCGGCGACGCTTCTGAGCACATTCCAGTTTTCATTGACTTTAATGTATTCTTTACCCATTAAGCCACCGGCCGTATCTTCATCGTAGCGTAACAGTTCTACAATATCTTTGGCATGTTCCTTATCGTCTATATGTGATATGACCTCTACCTTTTTTTCATCGGGCAATTCGGCAATAATATCAGCGGCATCATCGGTTTCCAACTCTTCAACTTCTTCGGCAATTTCTTTAGCTGACAGACTGTTTAAGATTTTTTCTTTAATATCATCATCAAGTTCGGCAATTATATCCGCCGTTACATCACTATCTAACAGGCGTATGACATACAAGGCTTCATCAAAACCAATTCTATCTAATATATCGGCCAAATCGGCAGCATGTAAGCCGTCCAGTAATTGAACAATTTTGGCATTATTTTTTTGTTCAATGTATTTTTTTAATTGTTCAATCAATATTGTGTGTTCCTGATGTGTCATTTTTAATCATTTGGGCTAGTTCAACAAATTCAGTTGGTGATAATTGTTCCGGTCTTTTTGCAAAGATACGAGCTTGTTTTAAATTATCACTTAAATTATAAGATTTTAAACTGTTACGCAAAGTTTTTCGCCTTTGGTTAAAAGCAGTTTTAACAACTTTTTTTAAATAATCATATTCAATAGATGGAAAATCATCTTTTCTGTTTAGTCTGATTACTCCGGATTTTACCTTTGGTGGCGGATTAAAAACGTTTTCATTAACTGTAAATAAGTATTCAACATCATAATAAACTTGTGTCAATACAGATAAAATGCCATAAGTTTTATTGCCATGTTTCGCAGCAATTCGTTCTGATACTTCTTTTTGAAACATACCTGCAAATTCCGGCACTATTTCTTTGTGATCCAATACTTTAAATACGATCTGACTCGAAATATTATACGGAAAATTACCTATAATACCTATGGGATTGTTATCAAACATTTGTTTTAAATCGCATTTTAAGAAGTCTTTTTCAAAAATACGGTCTTTTAACTCTGGAAAGTTTTTTTTGAGGTAAGAAACCGATTCGGTATCTATTTCAATAACATATATGTTTTTATCTTTTCGGTTTAGCAAATATCGGGTCATGACGCCCATGCCGGGTCCTATTTCAAGTATGGTATCGTAATTGGTTTTTTGTAGTGTGTCAGCTATTTTTTGAGCAATATTTTGATCGGTCAAAAAATGTTGTCCTAAATATTTTTTTGGTCTGACTTTAGACATAGTTTTAATTTAGCAACAATATAATATTTTTTTCTCATATAAAAAATAGAGATACCGGCTTGGTATCCCTATTTTAAATGACACTATTCGAATGGTTTATTCTAATATCAATTTTTGTGTTGCTCCTTTAGAGCCGTTAATGATTTTAATCAAATAAATGCCACGGGCATAAGTATCCGTTGAAATAATTTGATCAAAATTCTCATGTGCATTAAAAGTCCTGTTGTAAATCTCTCTACCGCTGACATCTACCAAACTAACATTTACAGGAGCTTGATTATCAATGTCATCAAATGATATGTGGATGGTATTTTTAGCCGGATTAGGATAAATTTTGAGATGATTTAAATTGTTTAGTGCTACAGCGCCGGCGCCTTGAATGGTAAAACGGCCGTGAGCCAAATCAAAAAAGTAATTGTTGTGGGCTTTTACCATAAAACGTCCCAAATTGGTGTTTTCATAACCCGGCACTGAAAATTGTGCCGATCCGTTATTAGGAATATTACTGGCTATGGTATAGGGAAAAGTTACACCGTTATCTGCAGAGAAAAGGATATCTACGGTAGGACAATTTACCAATCCGCCATCGGTTCCGGCAACATTCCAAGTGATGGTTTTGGTTTCTCCGGCTTGCAAAGTTTCTCCGTTGCTCATATTAGTGACTCTAAAAGGCCCGGTATTTTGATCAATAGAGAATTGAACGTAGTCAAATGGTGTTTGACCGCCACCGGCATGATTGTCTCTTACTGTAATAGCAAAGGTCAGGGTACGATTAACTTCCGGTAGCACTTCCCATGTATTTTGATAAGTGTTATTAACAATATTGACTACACGTGGAAAATACCTGTTGGTATTGGTGGTAGGGTCATAACTTCTAAATTCCGGACCGTTGGTATGAGTTGCATTGGGCACCCAATTGGTAGTAGAACTATTGGTAACGGCATCTATTTGCTCCCAGCAATAGGTTAAGGCATCTCCGTCAGCATCGGTAGCTGTGGCATGTAATAAAAAGGGTGTGCTTTTAGGAATATAGACATTGCCGTAATTGAGAACATTTATACTTGGGGCATGATTTCCAATATTTGTATTTATAGAACATGTGGCATAATTTGAAATAAAATTACCTGCTTCGGCAATACTAATAACATGAAAATAATCATCACTATGTAATTGAACGTTGGGAGAACATACACCTGCATAAGCCATAATTGAGCTGCCGCTTCCGGGTTCTACCGAAGTGCTTAAATTACGATTGTTATTACAAGAGTTAGCAAAAGTATGATTGCAACCAAAAGCATGACCTATTTCGTGGGCTACATAATCTATATCATAGCCGTCTCCTATAGGACTGGTAGAACCGGTTACCGAACGTCCTTTTTGGCTGCTGCAAATAATGCCTAAACCCGAAATACCACCGCCAGCGTAAGTGGTAAAGAGATGGCCTCCATCATAATTATTAGTGCCGATATTATTGTTTAAAACGGTGGTGTTGTTATCTAACATTGAAATAATGTCAGAATTGTCGTAAGGATCGGTGTTTGGATCTAAAAAGATAACATCACGTTCATTGGGTACCAATTCCAAAGTCACTCCCAAATCTCTTTCATAAACACTATTAAGACGGTCTACAGTTACGGCAACAGCCGACAAAACAGCATCTTTTTTTTGCGAATCGGTGGCATTTGAAGGTATGATTCCCAAATTAATAGCGCGGTTGACATGATATTGAGAATATTCACCGGTGGTGCCAATGGCAAAGCGGTATGTTCTTAATACCTGGTCATCAATTTTGATACTGCTTTTTGAAAGATCAACCGACGGAGCTATATCTTCCGTATAACATTCAAAACTTTTTGGTGGTAAGGCTGATTTGGAGAATACAATTACATTATTTAAGTCTCTACTGGCGGGTTCTATAATCAAATCGGGTTTACCGGGTCTTAAAATTCCGGCATGAAGGCCGAACATACTGGTAACAATACTGGCAATATCACCATGTTTGCTATAAGCTCTATAAGTTTGTATGCCGGATTGTTGTTTTAATTGATTAGGTAAAGTGTTTGATTTGTATACGGTAAAATCTATTAAGTTACCATTTTCATCAGGTAAATTGATATGAACGGTTGAACCGGTTTTGTTTTTAAAACCGGGTGCTTTTAACAAATCGTTTTGAAGAGCGGCAAAGTCAACTTCTAACGATTTATATTGGGCAGGAATGCGGTCTTGAGGAACTACCGTTTGATCCAAAGGCTCATAACTTGATTTCCATAAACTGTTTTGAGCCGTAAGGGCAAAAGAGATAAATAGGGTTAAAATAAATAATTTTGCTTTCATATTGATAAATAATTAAGTTTATAAGGCAAAGATAATAATAAGCGTAATAAAACAAGGAAAGTTTTAAAAGAATTTTTTTAGCGGTTCTTTTCGTTTGTCATATTTAATACCTTGTAATAAGGAAGATTTTATGCCGATGTTAAAAAACCAGTAAGAAGGTTTAAGCGGGTTCCAAGTCAAGGACATTTTCCAACTTTTTAAATCTCTGAAAAAACTTAATTGGGTAGAGGTGAAGCCTTTATTGACCAAATCATATCCGCTGCGATAACTAATTCGCCAAGATGGCGAAAAATTGAATTGTCCGTTAAAAGTCAGAGAATGGGTGCTTATCTCGTTAAAATCGGGATTGTTAGGGCTATAAGCTTTATTTTTGTAATTAAAGGTATAACTCAATCTTAAAGACCATTTGATATCATTTTGATAGGCAAGAGCCATATCTGTCTTTTTACCTTTTTGTTTGTTATTTTGATGTTTATTTTTTTTTGCAAAAGTATTGTTGCTAAAACCATAGCCGGTAGACACATTAAAACTTTGAATACGACCGATGCCTTGTCCGCTGTTCCAAGCAAAACGATCAATGTCTCGACCGTCATCATTTAAGGCGTAAAAATCATAAACAGAACTCATATTAACGGTCACACCCTGCGTGATGACGGCTGTTGATCTTAAATTTATTTTTCCGAGTTTAAGTGAGTCTGCCAAAAAATTATAGCCGGTAGTAGCCGTCAAAAATCGAATGCGTTTTGATTTGCCGTCTTTAGTTCTGATTTTGGCTTCAAAATTGTTGGTCATAGACATGGTTAAAGACTTCGATTCTAAACGGTTGGGAGTGCCATATAGACCACGATCAAAAATAGTATATTCAACCGTTTCTCCTGTTGTTGTATTTTGATAAGATTTGATAAATTGATCAAAAATAGGTGTATAAGCCGCATTTAAACCGATATTTACCGTATGACGAATGCCTTGAATCAGATTTTTTTTGTCAAATAAATAGGTACCGTAAAAAGTTGTAGATAAGTTAGTTGAAGCCGAAATATTTCTAAATGATTCAAAACCTTTTTTGTGTGTAATGACTTCTTGACCATTGCCGTTGTTTGCATTAGGATCCCATTTTTTTTCTATGGTTTGAAAAGCCCATACCTCAGTATATTGCACTTGTGGTTGCAAATTAAAATATTTAAACAATTTCATATTGGTGCTAATAGGTAAGCTATGTTTGGCACCAATTCTACTGTCGTCCCACATAGCGCTTTTAAAAAACAAACTGTCATTGGTAGATATTTGATGTTGTGCATCCAGCCTGTAAGTAAAATTGATGCGTTGTAGGGCATTGTTTTTAAGACCGTTTTTTGCAAAAGGATAAATACGACTGACATTTAAATTAATTTGTGGCAAAGTCATGTTGATGACACCCGTATTGACATTTTGATTATGAGTTGCATTGATGGAAAAATTGACAGGTAAATCGGCAAAGCGTTTTTGATAAGAAACAGAAGAACCAAAGTCGTTACTAAGTCGTTGGTTTAGATTTAAAATATCATTATAATTATAAGATTCTCTATAATATTTGCTGCTACCGATATTAACATTGGAAGAAAAGTTAGATAACGGGTTGCTTTTTTGGTCTCGCTTGTGTGTCCAACTAAATCGCCATTCCGATTGTTTTAGGTAGGTTGGCAATTCGGCTTCTATTTTATTTAAAAATTTTAAACTGAAATCGCCATGGTACCGGTAACGTTTGACATATCTCGATTTTAATTGTAAGCCGTAACTGCCGTTAGTGTAAATGTCTGCAATGGTTTCTAAATCCATATAGGGGCTGATTGCCCAATAAAATCCGCCGTTGGTTAGTGCATAACCATATTTGGTGTCTGCAAAGGTAGGCATTAAAAAACCTGATGATCGGGTGTTGGTTAAAGGGAAAAAACCAAAAGGAATAATCAAAGGTGTGGCGACATCTTCAATCCACATTTGTGTAGGCCCGATAACTATTTTTTTGCCCGGTACTATTTTGCCTTTTTTGGCCAAGAAATAATATTCGGGGTGTTCTTTGTCGGTTGAGGTGGTAAATTTGACATTTTTGACAAACATTACACTGTCATTGTATTTTTTTATTACTTCGCTATGCATACCAAATTCACCTTCTTTGGTATATGTATGCCAAACCAAGGCTTTTTTGGTTTCAAAATTAAAACGAATGCTGTCGTTTTCGGTTTCTGTTTGGCCTTGTTTGAATATGGGCCGTTGCGAGAGATGTCCCAAAGAATCGGGAATGCGTCCTGCATAGACTTCCTTTTTTGCGTAATCTACATAAATAACACCTGCTTGCAAATCAATATCCTGATATTTTATGTGGGCTTTATTATAGAGTTTGATAAATTTCTTTTTTTCGTTTACTTCGGTATAATCTTCAGCATAATGATATAGCTGATTTTTGAGAGTGGTTGGTGTCAGACTGTCTTTTGGCTGTGTCAAACTATCTGTAATTTCAGACGAGCGGATACCCTTTATTTGATGGTTAATTGCGGAAGCATGATTTTTGATACTGTCAATATTTTTTTTTATATTGTTGTCAACCTGTGCAAATAGAGTAGGAGAGAAAAAAAATGACAGCATAAAAAATAAGCCCAAAGAAGTTTTGGTAAACAATTTGCTTATGTTATTTTTGTAAACTGTCATATAATGATTAAATTAGCTAATGGCAAAAATAATTCTTTTGATTCATATATGATTAAAAAAGCTTTAAAATCTATGTCAAACTTTAAAAATTACACCATGTTATTTTTTATAGCAATAATTGTGCTAAACCCGTTTGGTGTGATACATGCACAGCAAAAAGTTTTTAAAGTTGTGATAGATGCCGGGCATGGCGGCCACGACACAGGCACGCGTGGCACCGGAAAAATGAAAAAGAAAGAAAAAGATATTGCTTTGGCTGTTGCTAAGTTGGTGCATAAAAAATTGAAAGTTTATAAAGATATCAAACCCATTTTGACTCGCAATAAAGACGTATTTTTAAAATTATACGAACGTGCCGAGATTGCTAATAAGCACAAGGCTGATCTGTTTGTATCTATACATTGTAATGCCAATAAAAGCAGTAGAGCTAATGGTTCGGAAACCTTTGTTTTGGGAGTACATCGTAATAAAGATAACTTGGAAGTGGCCAAGCGTGAGAATGCCGTTATTAAATTAGAGTCTGACAATAAATTTCATTACGAAGGTTTTGACCCCGACCATCCCGAAACTTTTATTGGATTGACTTTGATGCAAGAAGAATTTTTAGATCAAAGTATTTTGTTGGCATCCATGATTCAAAAAGAATATAAGAAACGTGTCAAAAATATCAAAGACCGTAGTGTGCAACAGGCAGGTTTTGCCGTTTTGCGTTTGACTTATATGCCAAGTGTTTTGACTGAAATCGGTTTTTTGAGTAATGCTCGTGAAGAAAAATTCTTAAACTCAAAACAAGGGCAAGACAAAATAGCCACCTCTATTGCCAATGCCATAGTTAAATACAAAAATTATATCAATGCCAATACTCCGGATAATAATAATGCCATTGTAAAAACAAACCCCAATAAAGCGCAACCTGTGCATACCAATAAAACATCGGTTAAAACTCAAAAAACTGTAAAAAAAGTAGTGCATCATACACCGGTAACTGCCAAAAAAAACAAAATTGGCAATTCAAAACCAGCAGCAGTCAAGACAAAAACATCTTATGATAATGTGATTTTTAAAGTCCAATTGTTGGCTACCAAAAAGAAAATTCCGTTGCTTCCGCAAAATTTTAAAGGGATGAAACAACTGTCTATGAAAAAAGAAGGCGAATTATACAAATATTTTGCCGGAGCTACATCAGATTTTGAAAAAATTTTGGAAGTCAAAGGAGAAGCCCGTTATAAATCCTTTAACCAAGCTTTTATTGTGGCCTATAAGAATGGCAAGCGAGTGCCTTTATCCGAAATTTTAAATAAAAAATAAGGTAGACAATCAAAAAAGCTTTATTTTAGCTCATTATAATTTATATGTCATAATGAAGATTAAAAGAGAACATAAAACAGCTTTAATCGTAATTACAGCTTTAGCCCTTTTTATTTGGGGTTTTAACTTTTTAAAAGGAAAAGATATTTTTAAATCTTATAATACTTATTATACCATTACAGATAATGTGGAAGGGTTGGTCGCTTCAACACCGGTAACTTTAAAAGGTATTAAAATTGGTTCTATTGCCGATATGAGATTTTATAACGGTATAGAAAAAACCATGTTGGTGCTTGATATCAACAAAGATTTTGTTTTTTCTAAAGATAGTAAAGTCAAAATTTACGGGGGTAATATTATGGGTGGTAAAAATGTGGCAATTGTACCGGGGTATTCTACCGAAATGGCCCAAAACGGAGATACATTGCAAGCATTAAAAATGCCGGGGATGTTTGACCTGGTCAATGATAAAATAACACCTTTGCAAAATAAATTGGATCGAATATTATCATCTACGGATACATTGTTGTTAAGTATAAATAACGTGTTAACACCACAAACTCAAAAGCATCTTGCCAATACCATTGCCGATTTGTCTGCTACCGTTCACCAGTTTAAAAACACTTCGATACAATTGAACCGTTTTATTGATAAAAATAAAACCCATTTGGATAAGTCGGTAGAAAATTTAGATAAAATTACCGGTGATTTTAGTGTGTTAAGTGATTCATTAAAACAAATCAAAGTGGGTAAATTAGTCAATGACCTCAATCTTACTATTGCCAAGTTAAATAAAAGTCTTGATAAAATTAATAAAGGTGACGGTACCATGGCCAAATTGATGAATGATAAAAAATTGTATCAAAATTTGGAACGTAGTACCAAAGAGTTGGAAATGTTACTTAAAGATTTAAGAGAACATCCCAAGCGTTATGTACACTTTTCACTTTTTGGCAGAAAGGAGAAAAAAGATAATAATTAGTTTTTTTTCTGAATAATATCAGTTTATTCTTAAGTATTTAATTGTAAATTGAGACTCCCAAAACCTTATTTATATTATGATAGCACAAATATTATTTGCAATTATATTATTGGCCGGTATCGGTTATTTTATTTCTAATATTCGAAAAGCCATACGCAATATAAAACTGGGTAAACCTTCACATCGTAACGATAGAAAAGATGAACGCCTGAAAAATATGATTTTAAAAGCTTTTGGGCAGCAAAAAATGTTCAAAAGACCTATTCCGGCACTATTGCATTTGGTTGTCTATTTGGGTTTTATCATTATCAATATTGAAGTTTTGGAAATAATGATAGACGGTCTTTTCGGCACACATAGGGTTTTTGCACCTATGGGAACTTTTTACAATTTTTTAATCGGGGCTTTTGAAATATTGGCAGGTTTGGTTATTGTAGCCGTAATATTGTTTTGGATACGCCGAAATATTTTAAAATTATCACGTTTTCAAAAACCCGAAATGAAAGGTTGGCCCAAAAAAGATGCCAATTGGATATTGTATTTTGAAATGGTCTTGATGTCGGCTTTTTTGATTATGAATGCAGCCGATCATAAATTACAATTGCTTAAACACGGTCATTATTATTTTAAAGAAGGTATAGCCGGTAGTTTTCCGGTTAGCTCTTTGTTTATGAACCTGTTGCCCGGCAATCCCGAAACACTGGTATGGATAGAACGCGGTGCTTGGTGGTTTCATATCATCGGTATTTTGGTCTTTTTAAATTATTTGTATTGGTCAAAGCACTTGCACATTTTATTGGCTTTTCCAAATACCTATTATGCCAAATTACCACCCTTGGCTAAATTGGAAAATCTCGAAACGGTCAAAAAAGAAGTGGCTTTGATGATGGACCCCAACGCCGACCCTTATGCTGCTCCGGCTGACGATGCCGAAGAACCCGGACGTTTTGGCGCCAAAGATGTGTTCGATTTGGAGTGGATTTATTTGCTCAATGCTTATACGTGTACCGAGTGCGGTCGATGCACCGATGTATGTCCGGCAAACCAAACCGGCAAAAAACTATCGCCTCGAAAAATAATGATGGATGTGCGTGACCGCTTGGAAGAAGTAGGCAAAAATATAGATAAAAACAGCGGAAAATTTGTTGATGACGGCAAATCGCTTTTGGATTATATAACCAAAGAAGAGTTGTGGGCATGCACCAGTTGTAATGCTTGTGTAGAGGAGTGCCCCGTAGAAAACGACCCGTTGGATATTATCATTGCCGTTAGACAATATTTGGTAATGGAAGAATCGGCAGCACCCTCAGAACTCAATATGATGTTTACCAATATTGAAAATAACGGAGCACCATGGCAATACAGCCAAATGGACAGATTGAACTGGGCGGATGAAGAATAAAAAGCCACAGGTATGACAGACGTTTAATATCAAGTGTCATGCCGAACGAAGTGAGGAAGCTCAACTGTAAGATAAGATTTTGCTTTCTCTTGCTCATGTGGAGTAACTTCTATAGGGATGTAAGTCAGGCATAAAAAGAAAACTGAAAATAATCTATTATAACAAATAAACGATAAAATCATTATAAAAATGTCAGAAAAAATAAAAGTAAGAACCATGGCGGAACTGGCAGCCGAAGGCAAAGAACCCGAAATACTGTTTTGGGTGGGTTGCGCCGGAAGTTTTGACGATAGAGCCAAAAAAATAACACGAGCTTTTACCCGTTTGTTAAATAAAGCCGGCGTTGATTTTGCCGTTTTAGGCACCGAAGAATCTTGTTCGGGCGACCCTGCCAAGCGAGCCGGTAACGAATTTTTGTTTCAAATGCAAGCCATGACCAACATTGAGGTAATGAACGCTTACAATGTTAAAAAAATAGTTACTACCTGTCCGCACTGTTATAATACTTTTAAAAACGAATACCCCGATTTGGGTGGCAAATACGAAGTATATCATCATACCGAACTCTTGCAATCTTTATTAGACGAAGGCAAACTAAAAGTGGAAGGCGGCAGTTACGAAGGTATGACTATTACCTATCACGACCCTTGTTACTTGGGAAGGGGAAACGGACAATATGAAGCCCCTCGTGCCGTATTGCAACAGCTCGAAATAGACATCAAGGAAATGCAACACCACAAAGAAAATTCGGTTTGTTGTGGTGCCGGTGGTGCACAGATGTTTAAAGAAGCCGAACCTCAAAAAGAAGAAATCTTTGTGATGCGCACCCGCGAAGCACTCGAAACCAAACCCGAAGTTATTGCTACTGCCTGTGCTTTTTGCAATACCATGATTACCGACGGCGTCAAACATTATAACAAAGAGCAAGAAGTCAAAGTCTTGGATATAGCCGAACTTTTGGAACAAGGATTGAATTCTACCGGTGACAAATAATATGTTTTTTTAACTCATTTATAAAAAGCCCGGT
>JAMOMQ010000052.1 GCA_027066995.1 Flavobacteriales bacterium | reverse complement strand
GCTCAAAACAGTATCAATGAGATATACGAAACGGCAGCATCTTTATTGTCACTAAAAATATCTGATTTACAGTTACAAATACAATCTAATTTTATGCATGTTTTTGAAATAGACCTGCCTCTGAAAAAAGTTAATTAATAAATATGTAAATTATGAACAAAACAGCCTTAACTATTTTGGTTTTATTGCTTGTGACGGCTTGTCATAATAAATCCGCTATTACATCAAACAGTCAAAATTTGATCCAAGCCCAATCCATTATCAAGACTATTCAACAACGTATATTACCCGATAAACGTGACCATATTTTTGACATTGTCATAAAACAAAACAATAATACCATTGTATTATCAGGCGCTACCGATTTTAAAACCTTGCTCAATCATATAACCGACAGCCTTTCAGCTCAAAAAATACCTTTTCTCAATCAAGTGCAACTATTGCCTTTGCCACAGTTTGAGCATAAAACCGGGGTAACCCGTTTGTCGGTAGCCAATTTAAGAGCCAAGCCCAAACATTCATCCGAATTGGTCACACAAACTTTAATGGGCATGCCATTGCAAATATATGATTATAAAAACGGTTTCTATCATGTGCGCACCCCCGAAGGTTATTATGCTTGGATAGATGCAGCAGGAATAAAAATACTTACAAATCAATCTTTTAAGCAATGGTTATTAAAAGATAAATGTATTGTCACAGCTCAGTATTGCAAGGTATATACCAAGCCGAATTTAAGTGCGTTTCCTGTATCTGATGCTGTGTTAAATGATGTTTTTATTCCTTTGGAAAAGGAGGATGACTTTATTAAAATTGCTTATCCCGACGGTAGAACGGGCTTTATTCAAACTGAAAATGTAATGCTATTGGATGCTTTTAACGATGCCAATAATCTACATACATCTCCAAATGATATTATTACCGCAGCTAAACAATATTTAGGTATTCCTTATTTGTGGGGGGGCACTTCTGTCAAAGGTTTGGATTGCAGTGGTTTTACAAAAACCGTTTTTGCCGAATTTGGTTATTTATTGCCCCGTGATGCTTCGCAGCAGGCAAAAATCGGGCAACAAATTCCGGTAAACAAACAAGATTTTTCAAATTTGAAAGCCGGTGATTTGTTATTTTTTGGTAAAATAAAAAATGGCAAACCAAAAGTAACGCATGTTGCCATTCATATTAACAACGGTAAAATAATTCATGCGACAGGCGAAGTAAAGATTGAGAGTTTAAACTCCAATGACAAAGATTATAATAGTGAGCGCTTAAACAGTTTGTTGTTGGCACGCAGAGTATATAAGGTATATCCGCAACTGTTCTCTAAAATTTACAAGTAAAATTTTTAATACTTCATTACCACAGCGTTGATATTCATACCGGCACCAACAGATGCCAACATTATCAGGTCGCCTTTTTGTAAATCATGGTTTTCTAATTCGCCACGTCTGACCATATCCATCAGGGTAGGAATAGTAGCTACCGAACTATTTCCTAACTTATTGATATTCATAGGCATAATATGTTCAGGGGCTTGTTTTTTATATAAACGGTAAAAACGGCGCACAATTTGTTCATCCATTTTTTCATTGGCTTGGTGAATAAAGACTTTTTTCAAATCATCAATATGATAACCGCTTTCGTCCATAGCTGCTTTCATGGCGGCAGGCACTTCGTTAAGCGCATATTCATAAATTTTATGCCCTAACATGCGTATATATTTGGCATTTTGATTATGATTGGGATTAAAAGATTTGTCGTTAAATAATAATCCGGCTTGAGGATGTGCATGTGATACGGCTTTGTAGGATAAAATACCATTACCGTTTTCATCATCATTTAGTTTAACGATGACTGCACCGGCGCCATCGGCAAAAATCATGGCATCTCTGTCATGCGGATCAACAACGCGAGATAAAGCTTCTACACCAACAACCATGGCATATTTGGCATCACCCGCTTTCATAAATTGGTTGCTCATAATTAAAGCTTGTAACCAACCCGGACAACCAAAAATAACATCAAAGGCAATGGCTTTTGGATTAGCCAGTCCCAAGCGGTTTTTGATACGGGAAGCTACCGCCGGCATAAAATCAGAAAAATAATTCCCCTTTTCTACATCACCGAAATTTGTTGCCGCTATAATGTAATCCAAGTCATCAGGATTGATTCCCGAGTCGTCTAAAGCACGTTGAGCTGCCACTACAGCCATATCGGAAGCTACTTGGTCATCTTCCAGCCAACGCCGTTCTTCAATACCTGTTATAGCTTTAAATTTTTCAATGATGGTTTCATTAGGAGTATCAAATTTTTGTCCGTTAGCATCGTAAAATTCCCAATCCAGAAAATGTGAATTAGGCACAATTTTAGTAGGAATGTAACTACCGATACCAATAATTTCTGCTTTAACTTTAGCCATGATATAAACAAATTTAGCTGCGAAATTACATAAAAAACTTACAATAGCAAATTATGAAAGTTAAAATTTAATGATTGGTTTCCAAATCTTATAATTTTAATGGTTATTCTTTATGCTTGGTATCAATTAAAATAGTAACAGGACCATGATTAATCAGAGAGACATTCATCATGGCACCAAATATACCTGTGGCAACTTTTTGGTCAAAATTTTCTTTAAATTTTTTGATAAAAGCCTCGTAAAGCGGAATGGCAATATCAGGTTTTGCCGCATGTATATACGATGGGCGGTGTCCCTTTTTGGTTTTGGCATGTAAAGTAAATTGGCTGATAATCAACACTTCACCTTCAATATCTAATAAGGATTTATTCATTTGTCCGTTGGCATCGTTAAAGATTCGTAAGTGTTTAATTTTATGCACCAACCAATTAATATCATCTTGTGTATCGGCATTTTCAATACCAACAAAAATTACCAAACCTCTGTTGATTTTACCATGAATTTTACCTTCTATTTCAACCTGTGCTTGTAATACTTTTTGAATAACCACTCTCATTTTAGAATACGGTTTTTAATAATTAAAATAAAGTGGGTGGTTCGTTGTTATTTGGTTTGGGTTTTTCCGGTTTATTTTCTTCAACGGTTTCTTCGGGTTTCGGAATTTTAATTTCAAATGCTACTTCTTCAATAGCTTGTTCCACATCTGTATCTTCTTCGTTTTCTTGTGTAGTGGCCGTTTTATCTTCAGAAGTTAAGGACGGCAATACTTCAATTTTTTTCAATTTGGTTTTACTCAACATA
>JAMOMQ010000051.1 GCA_027066995.1 Flavobacteriales bacterium | reverse complement strand
ATTTTAAAAAACAACACCAAATGCCTGATTCAAAATACAGCCGCTGAAGTTCACGTAGTTTTATACGCAAAAAATATCAAACAATTTATCGCCAATACCGATTTGAATATCAATTCCGGAAATCTATTACAATTTCAAAATTTATGGCTTATTTGCGAAAATGCCTCAATTGGTAATAATAATATTGCCGATTTTGATTTAGATGTCAACATAGATACTTTACGAATTTCGGCCAACGGCAGTAGTATTTTTAAGATTAAAGGCCAATCTCGCTACTTATTTGTCGGTTTTTACGGAGTAAACCCTATTTTTAGAGGTAAAGATTTACATGCAAAACATATTGAAGTTTTTCAACGCAGTGATGCCGACATGCATCTATATCCCGAGCAAAGTATTACCGGTGATTTGTATGGTTACGGAGATATTTATTTATACCACAAGCCTCCTGTAATTAATATTACCGAACATTATGCAGGACATATTTATTTTGTAAATTAGCAAATTAATTAACAACTATGGCAAAAAAAACAAAACAACAAGGCGGTGTACGTATTCCGCGAAGTATCATTAATATAGGTAAATTTTTACAAATATTTTCACCGGATTTAACGGTAAAATATGTCCGTTATTTATTTCAAAAACCATTTAACCACCGCATGCCGGAGACTGAAAAACATTTGTTGGAAGATGTGCAAATCAGTTATTTGGAAATCCCTGAAATAGACAAGAAAATTGCTGTTTATCAATGGGGCGATGGTCATAAAAAAGCATTGGTAGTGCATGGTTGGTCGGGACGCGCTACACAAATGTATAAGATTATCAATGCTTTGAGAGATGAGGGCTATACTGTCGTCAGTTTTGATGCACCGGCACATGGCAAATCCTCGGGCAGTAAAACTATGATGCCGGAATTTATTACAACCATTCAAAAAATTGAAGAACATTACGGCCCTTTTGAAGTTGCAATAGGTCATTCTATGGGCGGTATTTCACTATTAAATGTGCAAGGTGATAAACCTTTATTTAAAAAATTGGTTGTTATTGGCACACCGGATTCTATTTTTAATATCTTTAACGGTTTTGTTGAAAAATTGGAACTCAAGCCTTTGATTGCCGAAAAACTGATTGCGGTGTTCGAAAAAATCACCGGTAAATCCATATTTGATTTTCACGGTTCCACGCAAACCAAAAAAATACAAGAACCCACTTTAATCATACATGATGATAATGATAAAGAAGTGCCTGTAACCGATGCGCTAAACAATTATAGATACCTTAAAAACGGAGAATTGCTCCGCACCAAAGGATTGGGACATAACCGGATTCTAAAAAATGATAAGGTGGTGCAAAAAATCAAGGATTTTATAAAAAAATAGAGTTATAAATCAAATGCTTTTTGCACTGCTTTTACTTTATCCAGTTTTTCCCAAGTAAACAATTCGACTTCTTTATTTTCTACCAAAACTTTTCCTTGGGTATAGTCATACCGCTCAAAATGTTTGGTGACTTTTTTGGGCAATCTGCCAAAGTGACCATACGCTGCAGTTTCACTGTAAATAGGGTTGCGCAAAGCCAAGATTTTTTCAATACCGGCCGGTGTTAAATCAAACAATTCCGTAATTTTTTGCGCTATTTCGGTATCTTTTAAACCTTTGACAGCTGTGCCGTAAGTATTGACAAAAATACTGACCGGTTGTGCCACGCCGATAGCATAAGATACTTGTAGTAACAGTTCGTCAGCCACACCTGCTGCTACTAAATTTTTGGCTATATAGCGTGCCATATATGCACCGGAACGGTCAACTTTACTCGGATCTTTACCTGAAAAAGCACCGCCGCCATGCGCTCCTTTACCGCCATAAGTATCAACGATAATTTTACGTCCGGTAAGACCGGTATCGCCATGGGGACCACCTATAACAAATTTTCCTGTCGGATTGACCAGTAGTTTGTAATCGTAAAAATAAGGTTCCCATTCGGGATTTTCGCAGAGCAGTTTTGGAATCAAAATATTTTGAACGTCCTCTTTTATTTTTTGAAGCATTTTTTTATCATCAGTCTCAAAAGGGTCGTGTTGGGTAGAAACAACTATGGTATCTATCTTTACAGGTTTATGTTGGTCATCATATTCTATAGTAACCTGACTTTTAGAGTCGGGGCGGAGGTAAGTCATTTGCAAACCTTCTTTACGAATATCAGCTAATTTTTGGACTATTTTATGGGCCATATCCAAAGTAAGCGGCATATAATTTTTACTTTCATTGGTGGCATAGCCAAACATCATACCTTGATCACCGGCACCTTGGGCTTCTTTGGTTTCGCGTACTACCCCTTGGTTGATATCTTCGCTTTGGTCATGTATGGCCGACAAAACTCCCAATGATTTGTAACTAAAATAATAATCGTCCTTATCATACCCGATATTTTTGATGGTTTCGCGGGTGATTTTTTGCACATCGACATAAGTCTTGCTTTTGACTTCGCCGGCTACAACCACTTGTCCGGTGGTAACCATAGTTTCGACGGCTACTTTTGACTCGGGATCAAAAGCTAAAAAATTATCTAATAAATGATCGGAGATTTGATCCGCTACTTTATCGGGGTGACCTTCTGATACAGATTCTGAGGTAAATAAATAGGACATACTAAATTGTTTTAAATGATTAATTTTAATAAATCTATCAACAAAGTATACGGATTGGCTCAATGGAACGCATTTTAGCATTTTTTTAAAAGGTTGCAAGCGGCCAAATCCGTCCTTTGTAGTAAATTTTTTGCAAATATACAGGCTTAATTAATATTGACAAAATTTTTATTAAGAATTATTCTAAATGTTTTTTAAATAAAAGGGCTTATAAATATATGATAAATCATCCCGAAAAGAATGGCACTACTAATATAATTAAGAATAGTTTTAGATACATTTAATTTTTGTGCCATTTGTAAACCTTTATAAATTAAAAAGATTTCCCATACGGCTAGCATTAATTGTATAATAGAAAAAATAATTATTATAAAAGAACCAATTAATATAATCAAGGTGTTATTGTTTTGACTAATAATTTTTGCTAATAAAATATTTACAATGATAAGATATGCATAAATAGTAGAAGGAAAATGTGCCCATGCCAACACCTTATAAATACTTTTAAGATTATTTATACCACCAAATAATTTACCTGTAAGTTTTATAAAAAATCCCAAAGTGAAATTTAAAATTATACCAAAAATTGCACCAAATATAAACATAGTGACAAGG
>JAMOMQ010000050.1 GCA_027066995.1 Flavobacteriales bacterium | reverse complement strand
TTGCCAAAAAAGTTAGAGAAGATAATAAATATTCGTTTAATAATTATTGATGAATCGATTCATCATATACTCGATTCATCAGATAATCAATAAAAAAAAATAGTTAGTTGTGTATTTGTTTTGATTAATGAAAAACGCAGGCAATCAACCGATTGACCTGCGTTTTTATTGTATAAAAATCTTACTATAATTTTATGATTTTTTTAGATACGCTATGATGTTTTTCGTTATATATGGTCATTAAATAAGTGCCTGATGGTAAATCAGAAATATTTAATTTTTTTGTATTGAAAACACGTTGTAATAATTGCCCTTTCATATCATAAATTTCTATTTTTTGCGGTGTAATAGGGGATATAACATTTATAATATTTTTGACCGGATTGGGAAAAATTTTAAAGTCGCCCCTAGCCAGAGTATTGACGGCTAAAGCATTTAATTCGGCCACTTTAAAATCATCGATTGCAATATCATCATGATTATCACTACCGGAAGGCTCTGTTACAACAAATTTAAACTGAGTTATGTTTGGCAAATTGTATCCTGATAAATCGACAACCTTTTGTTCCCACCCATTGGTATTGGCATTATTGGTAAAAACATTAACCCAATTATTACCGTCTTTAGCATAAATTGTAAGATTAACATTTAAACTGCCTTCATTATCACTAATCAAATAAAACGAAAAAGCGGGATTGGTCAAATTAGAAATGTCTATATATGGGCTAAACATTACCGTTCCATTGGGCGATGGTGTTCCTAAATCTTTGACAAATGCAAAATAACCGCCACTGGCAGATTGTGTACCATTAGTATTTGTAGCATTGCCAAAATGGGAAACTGCTGTTGGATCATTTGAAAAATGCCAAAATTTGCGACCATTATCAACAGATTGATCCATACCATCGGGAATATAACCGTTATTTTCAAAATCAATAACATAAGGAGCCGTCATGGTTGGAAAATCACAGGTGGTAAATTGCCATATATTAGAACTTTCTCCGGACATATTTACAGCTGATGCTTTCCAATAATAAGTGGTATTAAAATGAAATGTTTTAGGATTTGCTGTCATACCTACCGGATGCCCCAGTATTTTTAAATCATCCGGTTGACTACCTAGCCATAAATCATATTGCGATATATTACCTCCGGTGGTAGGTGCTTCCCAAGACAAAGCAATACGAGAAGTTTGGGTATTAGTAATATTGATACCGGTTGTATTATCTGCTGGTAAAGGGTTTATGGTTGGACCGGGAATAGGAATGGGTTCCATAGTAATATCGTCGATATACCATTCTTCACCGTCACCATCATCATCATAATTGACAAAGGCAATGTAAATAGGGGTGCCTATATAATTGGATAAATCAATGGTATGTTCTTCAAAATTTATCGGCGCATCTGCTTCAGATATTTCATCTAATAAAGTAAAATCCGATAAGGTGTTTTGTGTATTTACAGATACTTTTATTTTAAACGTCCCGCTATAATCCTCTACATAAGCCTGTTTAAAAAAGAAATGCAATATATGATTGGCATTGGTAGGAGTAAACTGTGGCGTAATCAAATAAGATTCGTAGGTATCCATAAATCCAAAACTGGTTCCCGCCGAATAATTTCCGGTATGTGCCCAACCAAAAGTATTGTAAACACTTTCAAAATCATCTTGTTGATACCATACAATCTCTTGAGCATCATCAGGGTCGCTGGCGTTCTGTATTTGAATCCATCCGTCAGGTGGAAATATGCCGCTTTCAAAGTCTTCGGTAAGTATTTGTGCCTCAGTAATGAAAGGCAAAAATAATAATAATGTAATAATAGTTGCTTTTTTCATAATTTTACATGGTTAATTTGTTAATATTTTTTCAAATATAAATTTTTTTTTATTTAAAATAATGTCATAAATCATTAAATTGACATGATTTATTCATTAAATTTGGATGAATTAAATAAAAAAACATAAAATTATTGACTATGAATAAAAAAGTAACCATCATTGGTGCCGGTAATGTCGGCGCAACGGTAGCAGATGTTGTTGCCAGAAAAAATATTGTTAACGAAGTGGTTTTGATTGACATCAAACCCAACTTTGCAGAAGGTAAAGCTTTAGATATTTGGGAATCTTCTCACATCAATTATTTTGACACCAAAGTCAAAGGTTATACCGATGATTATTCAAAAACCGCTGATTCTGATGTGGTTGTTATTACCTCCGGCGTGCCACGTAAACCCGGTATGAGTCGTGATGACTTGATTGGTATCAATGCCAAAATAATGAAAGAAGTTTCACAAAAAGCCTTTGAATATTCTCCTAATGCCAAATTTATCATAGTTGCCAATCCGTTGGATGTTATGACATATACGGCATTTTTAGCCACCGGTTTACCACGCACACAAGTCTTTGGTATGGCAGGCGTATTGGACACCGGCCGTTTTGAAGCTTTTATTGCCGAAGAATTGAATGTATCGCCCAAAGATGTTAAAGCCATGTTGATGGGTGGCCACGGCGACACCATGGTACCGCTACCCAGACTTACCAGTGTTTCGGGTATTCCTTTACCCGAATTAATGGATGCCGATACCATTCAACGCTTGGTAGAACGCACCAAAAAAGGCGGGGGCGAAATTGTCAAATTGTTGGGCACTTCAGCTTGGTATGCCCCCGGTGCAGCAGCTGCCGAAATGGTTGAAGCCGTTATCTTAAACTCTCACAGAGTATTGCCCGTATGTGTAATGCTCGACGGCGAGTATGGACAACATAATGTCGCCTTAGGTGTTCCGGTCAAATTGGGTTGGAACGGTGTTGAAGAAATCATCGATTTAAAATTAACCCCCGATGAAATGAAACTGATGGAAACATCTGCCAATCATGTCAAATCGGTTATGAAAGTTTTAGATGATTTGAAATTGTTTTAAATTATTTTAAATAAAACTGATAAAAACCGGCAAATTTGCCGGTTTTTATTATTTCGGTCATATTTATTTATATATTTTTCATTATATTTATTGACATAAACAAAAAACAATACAACTATGAAAATTTATGACGATAAGCACATTAAAAACGTGGCGTTTGTTGGCGCCCACGGCAGCGGCAAGACCACGCTTGCCGAAACCATGTTATACGAAGCCGGATTACTTAAAAGACGTGGCACCGTTGAAAGTAAAAATACGGTTTCTGATTTTACGGATATTGAAAAAGAAAGACAAACTTCTATTTTTGCCACCCCTTTACATACCGAGTGGCGCAACTATAAAATAAATATCATTGACACGCCGGGCTTAGACGATTTTATTGGCGAAATCATTTCCGCCATGAGAGTATCCGAAACAGCATTGATGGTTGTAAACGGCCAGCACGGTGTAGAAGTAGGAACCGAAATAATTTGGGACTACATAGATCGTTTTAACCGGCCTACCGTTTTTGTAATTAACCAAATAGATCATCCCGATGCCAAATATGACGAAGCCTATAACAGCATTGTTGAATTAGCCGGTAAAAATGCCGTAAAAATCCAATTTCCCCACAAAATGCCCGATGGCAGACAAGCCATTATCGATGTGTTGAAAATGAAAATGTATGTTTTTGGACCCGAAGGCGGAAAACCCGAAAAACATGACATTCCGGACGAACACAAAGAATTGGCGGAAATGCTACATAATGAATTGGTAGAAAAAGCTGCCGAAAATGATGAAGAACTGATGGAGCTTTTCTTTGAAAAAGGCACGCTAAACGAGGATGAGATGAAACTCGGTATCAAAAAAGGAATGCTCAATTTGGAATTATTCCCCGTATTTGTCGTTTCTGCATTAAATGATATGGGCAGTGGCCGTTTAATGGGCTTTATTGACAATGTGACACCATCGGCTTTGGATATGCCTGCCGAACAAAGTTTAGAAGGCGAAATTATAGAACCGAAAGTAGATGCAGATCCTTCTGTTTTTGTTTTTAAAACCAAATATGAACCTAATGTAGGTAAAATTTCCTATTTTAAAGTTAAGTCGGGAGAAATAAAATCGGGCGACAAACTAATAAACAGCCGCACCGGAGAATTGGAGAATTTAGGACAGTTATATATTATTAATGGAAAACAACGCGAATCCGTTGAAAAATTAGTAGCAGGTGATATAGGTGCCGTTATCAAACTGAAAACAACCGAAACCAGTGATACCTTACACCATCCCGAACATAAAATTACTTTTAAACCTATACAATTTCCCGCACCTCGTATTCGTAAGGTAGTCAAAGCAGCCAATAAAAACGAAGAAGAAAAACTACAAGAAGCTCTTAAAAAAATTCATAGTCAAGACCCTACGGTCATTGTTACCTATGATAAAGAAATGAAACAACAAATTTTGGCTTGTCAAGGTGAATTACATTTGGCTATTATTGATTGGATACTGCAAAAAGAATATGGTATCAAAGCCGAGTTTGATAAACCACGTATTTCTTATCGCGAAACCATCCAACGTTCGGCATCATCGAGCTATCGTCATAAAAAACAATCGGGTGGAGCAGGGCAATTTGGCGAAGTGCATCTAAAAATTGAGCCATATTATGAAGGCATGCCTGATCCCGACAGTTTTCCCGTTCGTGGAAAAGAAGAAGAAAAATTACCTTGGGGTGGCACCTTGATGTTTATCAATTCCATAGTAGGTGGTGTCATTGATTCACGGTATTTACCGTCTATCAAAAAAGGTATCTTGGAAGTTATGGAAGCAGGCCCACTGACCAAATCTCCGGTTCGTGATGTGCGTGTTATTGTTTATGACGGTAAAATGCATCCGGTGGATTCTAATGATATTTCGTTTAAAATAGCCGGTGCCAATGCTTTTAAGCAAGCCTTTTTAGATGCTAATCCTAAATTATTGGAGCCTATTCAAGATGTTACGGTAAAAATGCCCGAAGAAATGATGGGTAACGTTATGACTGATTTGCAAGGACGACGCGCCATAATTATGGGCATGGAAACTGCCGGTAAATATCAGAAAATAAAAGCTCGTGTGCCTTTGGCCGAAATGTATCGCTACTCGACAACTTTACGCTCACTTACGCAAGGTCGAGGCACGTTTACTTCCGAATTTGCCGGATATGAATTAGTACCGCAAAATATTCAAGAAGAATTGATTAAAGCTAATAAAGAGGAAGAATAGAATCATAAATATAGATTCAAAAAAAAACTACTCGCTATCGGGTAGTTTTTTTTTTGTATAAAAATTATTTTTTTCTTAATATCAATTCTAAATCTTTAAGCGGAACAGAAGCCGTAAACCGGCCATAATTGAGTAAGGCTTTGTTTTTTTCAATCTTTTCAATAGTTGCATTGGCTTGGCTACCTTTGATACGAACCTGATCACCTATCTTAGGTGTAAAAGCCATAGTTTTTATTTCTATTTTTTCCAAATCTTTGACCACATCTTTACTTTTCAATTCTTGTGTAACCTCTTGTTTTATCGCTACATGCGTTTCTTTTTCTTTTTTGGTGTTAAGTTTTTGCTGTTTACTTTGCTTTTTGGTTTTGTCCAGTTGCGGAAATTTTTTGTTTTTTTCTATTTCTGCCCATTTAAATACCTGGTTTGTTAAACGTTTGGCATTTTGATGTTTAAAATAGTCATCAAACAGTTTATTAATTTTTTCTCCGGATTTTAAAATATCATTTTCCAATTGGTATAAACGATTAAAACGATTGAGTTTTTGCAATAAATTTTTATTAAGCTCAATATGTTCGTTTTCTTTCTCTATAAGTTTTTGTTTTAAAGTTTGGTATTCATTTTCCAAATCTTTCATTCGTTTGATTTCGCGCTGCATCTTGGTCAAGGTTTGATCAAACTTTACTTTATTTTTATCAACTTTTTTCTTCGCTTTATTTATAATGCTGTAAGGAATACCTATTTTTTGCGCCACTTCAAAAGTAAAGGAACTGCCGGCTTGTCCTACATTTAATTGGTATGTAGGTTGTAGGTGACGGATATCAAATTCCATATGAGCATTGACTATTTCGGGGTATTTATCCGCAATTAATTTAAGATTGTTGTAGTGAGTTGTAATAATACCAAAAGCACCTTTTCGATAAAACTCTTCTAAAAAAGCTTCGGCCAAAGCGCCTCCTAAATCGGGATCTGAGCCGGTGCCGAATTCGTCAATCAAAAAAAGCGTTTCGGGATTAATTTTTCGTAAAAAATTACGCATGTTTTTAAGACGATAGCTATACGTAGAAAGCTGATTCTCAATGGACTGATTGTCTCCAATATCAGTTAATATATTATTGAATATCATTAACCGGCTTTTGTTATCTACCGGAATCAATATTCCGGATTGTGCCATGAGTTGCAACAAGCCTACTGTTTTTAAACTGATACTTTTACCGCCGGCATTAGGACCCGATATAATAATAATCCGCTGCTGTTCGTTGAGTTTAATATTTTGAGGTACTACCGGCAAACCTAATTTTTCGTTGGCAATTTTAAGCAAGGGATGGTAGGCCTTGACCAAACTGAGTGTTTTATCCCTTGAAAAACTTGGGTTTATACCACCAATTTGTTGTGCAAACTTTGCTTTGGCAGCTATGACATCCAAATTAATTAAATAACGATTGTAGTCAGATAAAACCGGTTTATAAGGGCGTAAAGCATCGGTTAATTCTTTAAGAATTTTAATAATCTCTTGTTTTTCGTCGTATTTGAGTGCAAATAAACGTTTTTGCAGTTGTCCCGTGGCTTCGGGTTCTATAAAAACAATACTTCCTGTTTTTGAAGTGCCTAACAAACTACCTTTTACTTTTTTACGAAAAGCCGCTTGCACAGCCAAAACATTACGATCATCAATTTGACTTTCTTTGATATCAGACAAATAACCCAGCTTATCATATTTGCGTTTTTCTTTTGCAAAAATTTGCAATAACTCTTGATAAAGGGCATTAATTTGTCGTCTAATTTGTGCTAAATCATCGGAAGCCGTATCTTTAATTTCACCGTAGCCATCTACTTTTTGATTAATCATTTTGGCAATCTCAGGATGTATTTTTAATGCTTTTATTTGGTCTAACAGATTTGGAAAATAGGCTTTTAATTTGTTATAAAAAACATGTAATTTGACAATAACGTTAACGGCTTTTGAAATATTTAAAAGTGCTTTGGGTTCAATAAAACTGTTTTCAATATCCAATTTTTTTAATTCTTCATTAAAGGGATTGATATAATGATGGGGTAGGGCATTGTCAGTTTCCAACGAAGAAAGATATTCGTCAACCAAGTTTAACTCATTGATTATTTGCAACTTGTCAAATTTCGGCGTGATAGACATTGCTTGTGCCTTAGCTTCGTCGGAACGGGCATAAGTAGCAATATGTGATAATATTTGGTCAAATTCCAAATCTTGTAAAGCTTTGGGATGTATCGTTTGGTTTTTTCTCATTAAATTTGTTTACTTAATACTGCAAAAGTAATAAAATGAAAGTTAAGATAGCACCTTCATGGCAAAAGCATTTACAAGAAGAGTTTGATAAGCCATATTTTGAACAATTAGCAACTTTTGTCAAACAAGAATATAAAAATTATCACTGTTTGCCCCGCGGTAAAGACATTTTTAATGCGATGAATTACACGCCTTTTGACAAAGTAAAAGTCGTTATTATGGGGCAAGACCCGTATCCAACTCCGGGACATGCACATGGTTTGTGTTTTTCGGTACAAGAACATGTGCAACCATTGCCCAAGTCTTTGGTTAATATTTTTAGAGAAATTCAGTCCGATTTAGGTCAGGACATACCAAAAAACGGCTCTTTGATACGTTGGGCCGAGCAGGGCGTTTTATTGCTCAATGCCGTATTGACGGTTAGAGCCGGTCAACCACGCTCTCATCAGGGTAAAGGTTGGGAGCAATTTACCAATACTATCATTCAAAAAATCTCCGAGGAAAAAGAAAACGTTGTTTTTTTATTGTGGGGCGGAGATGCCAAAAAAAAGAAATCACTTATTGATGCTTCAAAACATCTGATACTGGAATCAGGTCATCCGTCTCCGCTAAGTGCCAACAGAGGATACTGGTTTGGCAATAAACACTTTTCTAAAACAAATAATTTTCTCCAAAGCAAAGGTTTGGAGAAAATTATTTGGTAAAAAAAAATCAATTATTTTATTTTGTTACTTGCCGGCGTATTTACAGCAAGCATCTTAGCAGGTGTCTGCTTATGAAGTTTGTAATTGGAACCACGGCCTCGACAATCTTGTTGGGCACCACAAGAGGTTAAACTGACCATAGCAATTAAAGATAAACCGAAAAAAAATTTTTTCATACTATAAAATTTATTTAGTGATAAATGATGAATTAAATATTTTGCAAAGTTAAATATTTTTTAATCTTTACCAAAATTAAAACATAAATCCAATACCGGCAGTTGCAACCGGAAACTCTTGAATAGTATAATCAGCAAAAATTTGGAAAAAAGTCAGTTTTAATTTAAAACCGGCTTTGGCCTTAAAAGCATTCATATTATAATCAAGTTGCAATGGATCATTTACAGAGACCGTTTGGGTGCCTAGACTGTTACCGTTATTATCCTGAATATCATAAGTATAAGAATAAGTTCCTAAAACATCCATACTTGAAAAACCTCTGGTATAACCTAAAGCCGAGTATAAACTAATCAATTTGTAATCCAGCGAAGCCACTCCTTGTAATGACACGGTATTTATAGAAAAATGGACTGACTTATTAGAATCCGGATCATCATATCCTGCTAAAATATTCTGATAAGAAACATGTGCCGCAAGATTAAATTTTCTTTTTTCTTTATTTTCTTTTTTAGAAAAATATTGCGTAAGACTATGTTTTATGCCTATACCCAATAATTGAAAAAAACCACCATCCTTGTTGGTTAATTTGGGAGCATATCTCACATTTATCTCAGATCCCAAAGGTAATCCCATAGAAGCTTGCACCACAGGTGCGGGCACTACATTCATCGGCAACTGGTCTTTAACACCTCCGGGGGCGTTAAATTCCAAAATTTTGATTTCGTTATTATTAATGGGAATAACAATTTTCATACGTGTTTGACTTTCGCCCCCCATTACGGTAGGTATCATATCGGGGCCGTTCTCAATACGCAGGTATTGATATTCGTCCGGATCAAATTTAAAAGTTTCATTTTGTTTTGGAACAAAAGCACCTGATGCACCAATATTTAACTCAATATGAAAAGCTTTTATAGGTTGGGCCGAAGTAACCCAAGACGCATTAGTAGCATACGTCAAACCACGAAATAAAGGATCGGTATAGTTGGTAACAAATTTATTAGCATCGCCTTGTGATGCAAAAATATCTTCAAACTGAGCTTGTGTTACCAAACTCATTAATAATACACTAAATATCAAAAATCTTTTCATAACATAAATTTTAGGTTACTTAAGTTACAAATATATAATTTTAATTAATAAGATAACAAACTGCTTATTTTATATTTTTTTAATTTTTCACTGCCGTTTAAAAAATTCAGTTCAATTAAAAAATTAAGCATAACAACTTCGCCACCGGCTTTTTCAACCAATTTGGCAACAGCCCGGGCCGTGCCACCGGTTGCCAAAACATCATCATGAATAAGCACTCTTTCTCCCGGTTTAATAGCGTCAATATGCATGCTTAACGAATCCGTTCCATACTCCAGTTCGTAAGTTTCATTATAAGTTTCATAAGGCAATTTACCCGGTTTTCTGATAGGAACAAAACCTGCATTTAGATGTTCGGCCAATAAAGTGCCGAAAAAGAAGCCTCTGGCTTCTATTCCCACAACTTTATCAACATCTGCAGGCACCAATTTTAATAAAGCTTTGGTGGTTTCTTTAAGGGCATAAGCGTCAGCCAAAAGTGGCGTGATATCCTTAAATATAATACCTGGTTTTGGAAAATCTTTTATGTCTCTAATGTAATTTTCAATGTTAAAACTCATAATAATTTCTTTTGATTTATATTAATTGCCAATTTTAATAGGAGAAAAGCTCACCGGCGAAGCAATAAAATAGCCAATGGTTTGATTGCCTTCAACCGTACTAACGGGATTGCCCATAGACAAACCGTAAAATGGGTGTGTCCCGTTTACCAAACTTTTCATGGCACGGTGTAAAACTTTTAAATAGTTATAGTTTTTTCGGTCAATATGAAAAAATAAAACATTCCAATTTTCATCTTTATTAAAAAATTCATCGGATATCGTTAATGTGCGTTCACTACGATTATACGTTAAATCGGTCAATACCGAAAAACGGCTTTCCAAACCCGATGAAAGGTCTTGTGGTTGTATTAAAAACAAATAATAATCTTCATGCTCCGGCGGATCGTCAAATTGCATTTTTAAAAAATATTTCTCCGGATTATCTTCGACAGGAACTGAGATAACACGTAATAAATCAATTTTTTCGGTCATGGTTTGAGTAGCCGTAATGGTTTGATTATCAGCTATAATTTTGAGATGATAAGTATGCCCCGGAATACCTGCTGCCGTACACATATATTTGGCTTGAGAAGGCACATAAATAAAATCATAGATATCACCGGTAGTTTGGTCGGTTAGGGTAATGACGGCATCTGTAATTTTTGGATGATCCAATATGCCTTCGTAAATAGATTTTGTTTTAGACAACTTGACATAACTTAAAAACGGATTATCGGAAAAAATAGCTTCTACAGCCACTTTTTCTTCACTGTTTTCAGGATCGATAGTGATTTTTTTTTCACAAGACGAAAATATAATCAATGTTAATAAACTTATTATTACTTTATTCATAAAATTTATAATATATGTAAAAATACTAAATAAAATCTTATGCTTATAATTGTGTCCAAAATATTCCTTTTAAATCTGAACGCATTTTTTTGAGTTTTATTAAATAATACAAATTTTCAAAAAACGCATAACTGGCCATAACAAACATAATCCAATATAAAAGCGGTATAAAGCCGTAGGTAAATAACAATAAAAAAAACAAACCTTGTATCAAACCGTTAATTTTAGAAGAAATCAGATGCAAACTGGATATTTCTTTAAATTTAAACAAAGCAAATATGTCGATAAAAATATAATAAAAAACCAGCATATAAAAACTATAACGATAAGGCTCAAGCACATCCCATTTTAAATGAATCAAGCCATACATACCTGCTAAATACATAGCAAAGTCGGCCAGCGAATCAAGTTTAGCTCCCAAACGGGTTTGCATATTAAAACGCCGGGCAATAAAACCGTCTAAAGCATCAGTAAACATATTAAAAAGAAAGAAATAAAAAAAAGCTCTTTCATAACCTTTATAAGCCAAATAAAACAAAACCGGCACAAAAAGCAAGCGGTATAAGGATAAGAAGTTTGGTAAATTGTATATATTTTCACGTAACTTTTTCAAAGTGTTCTATTTTGGGTTAAAGATAAAAAAAATATAGAAACAAAATTGTTGTATTTTCTTATCTTTTATAAAAAAAACACTGTAGTTTTTTGTAGGTGCAAACGAGTATTTGTAATGCAAATAGAGCAAAATAGAAAAAAGTGAAAGTATAAGCTTTTCTTGTTCAAGAAATTTACAATTTAATATGCACTTTAAAATTAAAAATACGGCCGGTTAAATAATTTTTTACCCGGTAAACTTTTTTACTGTAAATATCTCTTATCCACATATTGGAGATGCTGTTTTGGGCATCAAAAACATTGAGTATTTCTAAGCCGGCACTTAAATATTTAAATTTTTTTACAAACCTGCTTTTTTGTTTTTTTTCGGAGAAAACATAAAAAATACCCAAGTCGGTTCTAAAGTAATCATTGGTTCTGAATTGGTATTTATAAGGGTCGGCATAAGAAGGCGAGCCGGTAGGAATACCACCATTGTAGGTCAAATTCATATACATTTTAAGATTGGGCATTTTTGGAACATAGTCTTGAAACAACATGGCAAATTTGTATCGTTGATCGGTTGGACGGTATATATAACCGCGATGATCAATATTTTCCATGGTTTTCATCAGAGCCAGACTAAACCAAGATTCTACGCCGGTTATAAATTCTCCGTTGAGTCGTGATTCAAATCCGTAAGCAAAAGCCGTGGCATTATTGTCGGCAAAATATCTTATACGAACATTTTCCAAAGTATAAGGATTGACATCCCAAAGGTATTTGTAATAAATCTCCGAAGTGAGTTTAAAGGGTCGTTCCCACATATCAAAATACCAATCATGTGCCAGTGAAACAATATATGACTTTTGCGGTTTGACATTTGTATTGAGTGCGCCGGATTGATTTCTAAATTCTTTGTAAAACGGTGGCTGTTGGTATAATCCGGTGGCCAATCTAAATTCCATATTTTTCTTCCAGTCCGGTTTAAAGCCTATTAACAAACGCGGACTAACAAGTATGTTTTCTTGGGTATCATCAGTCATCAAATCTGTTATTTGATAGTATTGCCCGCGTATGCCAATATTAGTCCACAAGTTATGTTGGCCTATTTTAAAATTATTTCGCCATAAAACATAGCCCGTGTGGCGTTGTATATTAGCATGATTATAAGCTTTTGTTTTTTGATAGGGCAGGATAGGAGCGGTATCTAAATCATAAGGTTCTTCAATGTTAAAATGTCCGGGCGGATATAAACTGAATCCGGCCGAATCGATAACTTGCCATTCATTAATACGGTCTTTGATATCTTCAATACCCAGTTTGTAACCGGCTTCCATTTGACTTTTTTTGTTGAATTTATGTTTAAAAACCAATTCAAATGTGCCGATCATGGCATCTAAATCGTTGCGGGCATGATTAATTTCACTGCCCAAACTTTCCAAATTTTCGGGATTGCCAAAATCCTCGCTGGTCAAATCGGCATTGGGTTCGCCAATATTGTATTGTCCCAGTATGTCAAAATATTCTTCTTCTTGCGTGTTGTAAATGGATGCAATAGCAGTCCACCGGTTATTTTTATCAGGCTTGTAGGTAGTTTTAAAGGCTCCGAAATATGTTTTATAATTATCTTTTTCTTGACCGTTATAGTTTATAACCACAACTTTGGCATCTTGATATGAACCGAATTTTGTTACTTTGACCAAAGGTTGGTAATTATATAAATTCAACGATATATTGCCTAAAAATTCTGCAGAAAATTGGTCTGAAAAATCATACCGCAGCAAAGTTTGTGCATCGGCAAAAACCGGATGATAATCGACATTGACATCTTTGCTTTTGACCAGCAAACTATTGTTACGATATCTAATACCTGTCAAACTGCTGAATTTTTTATGTTTAAAGGCATTGGCAATACTGCCACCTAATAAACTCAATGTCAGGTCGGTGCTATTTACTGCCGGTTTTTTATAAGTAATATCCAATACAGATGATAACTTATCACCTTTGTCTGCAGCAAAACCACCGGGGTAAAAAAAGATATTTTCAACCAAATCCGAATTGACAAAACTCAAACCTTCTTGTTGGCCGCTACGAATTAAAAACGGACGATAAACTTCAATGCCGTTTATATAAACTTGATTTTCATCAAAATTGCCACCTCTTACCATATATTGCGAACTCATTTCATCAAAACCGCTGGCCGAAGGTAAGGTTTTTAACAAATTTTCGACACCAGCTTGTGCACCCGGCGTTACAATAATATTCATTTGTCCTATTTTAACCCCGCCTTCTTTCTCTTTCCGGGTTTTACCTTTAATAATCACTTCGGTAATTTCTTCATTTTTAGGAGTCAAAATAACTTTTATTTTCTTGACATCATTGCGTTTAAATCGAAAAATATATGCTTTATCTTCAAAATTAATATGTGAAAAAATGATGGTAATTTTTTTATCGGCCGGTAATGTAATTTTAAAATAACCGGAGGCATCAGTTGTTGTGCCATTATCTTTAAAACGAATATTTACATTTGCAACAGGATGATTATCAGGCGACAAAACTCGACCTTGAAGTGTTGCGGTCGCCTGTGCATTGGACCATTGACTTATTAATATGATAAGTAGTAAGAATAGTTTTTTCAAAAGATTCAATTTATGTTTAAGAAAACGTAAATATACAATTTATATTATTTACTAAATGACTAAAAAACAAGTTTCATTCAAGCTAAAATAGATTTACATTTAACATATCTTTTATACTTATCTTTGACAAAAATCGTTTATAGATAAAAATAGATACTTATGGCAAAAAGAATTCTTTGGGTTGATGACGAAATTGCATTGTTAAAACCACACATCATTTTTTTAGAATCTAAAGGATATGAAGTGCAAACGGCACAAAGCGGACTGGAAGCTTTGGACGAACTGTCTAAGCACCTGTTCGATATAGTTTTTTTAGATGAACAAATGCCCGGGCTTGACGGTTTGGAAACTTTGCAAAGAATAAAAGTAATGAACAGTCAAATTCCGGTAGTAATGATTACCAAAAGTGAAGAAGAAAATATCATGGAAGAAGCCATAGGGCAACAAATTTCCGATTATATTATAAAACCTGTCAACCCCAAACAGGTATTGTTGACACTCAAAAAAATATTGAATAAAAAAGAATTGGTATCAGAAAAAACCAATTTATCTTACCAACAAGATTTTCAACGTATTTCTATGGATATCAACATGATTGATACCTATAGTGAATGGATTGATTTGTATAAAAAACTGGTTAAGTGGGAGCTCAAAATGGACGAGATTAAAGACAGTCAAATGAGTGAAATACTAAAAGGGCAATTTCAAGAAGCCAACCGGGCATTTTTTAAATTTATTCGTAATAATTACGAAGGTTGGTTGCATCATGACGAGGCACCTGTTTTATCCCCCGACATTATGAAAAAATGGGTTTTTCCCAATTTGGAAAAAAACACTTTATT
>JAMOMQ010000049.1 GCA_027066995.1 Flavobacteriales bacterium | reverse complement strand
TAAAGCACGCATACCGTAGTAGGAAAAACGTTCCCACATTTCGGTTGCAAATAAGGTATACAAGGCTTTTGGATGCCCTTGTTTGTTATTCTGTTTCATAGTATTTGTTTATTTTATTTTATAATCTTTCTTTTATATATTTCAACATTTTTTTATACAAATGATTTCGGGTTTTTCCTCCGTAAATGCTATGATTTTTATCGGTATAAATCATTTCGTCAAAAGGTTGATCGTTTTCTTGTAATTTTTTAGCCAATCGCATACTGTTTTGCAGGTGAACATTGTCATCGGCACTACCGTGCACCAATAAAAAACTGCCTTTTAGTCCTTGGGTAAAAAATAAGGGGGAATTGTCGTCATAACCACTCGGATTTTCTTGTGGTGTTTGCATATAGCGTTCGGTGTAAACGGTATCGTAAAAACGCCAATTGGTAACCGGTGCTACGGCAATAGCCATTTTAAACAAGTTGCCTTTTTTCAAAATAGCACTGCTCGACATATAACCGCCAAAAGACCAACCCCAAATACCGATGCGGTTGGTGTCAATATAATCAGAAGCGCATAAATTTTGTGCAACGGTGGCAATATCTTCCAATTCTAATTTTCCGAGTTGTTTATAAGTCGATTTTTTAAACTTAGCGCCTCGCCCTCCGGTTCCGTGTGGGTCAACTGACAATACAAAATAACCTTGTTGTGCCAGTAAAAAATGAAAATAATCGTTGCTGCTGTTCCAAGCATTGCGAACGGTTTGCACATTGGGACCGCTATATTGGTAGATTAAAACCGGATATTTTTTGCTTGAATCAAAATTTACCGGTTTAATAACATAAGCGTTGAGTTTTTCACCGGTTGCTGACAACAATTGTGTAAATTCTTTTTTCGGCAATTGATAATCATTGAGTTTTTTCAATAAATCTTTATTATCAATGATGGTTTTAATCACTTTGCCGTTTTCTCCTAAATTGACCGTAAAAGTATAGGGTGTTGTGACCGAGGAATATGTATTGATAAAATATTTGTGATTGGCACTAAATTCGGCATTGGATGTGCCGGTGGCAGGACTCAATAGTTTTTTGTGTTTGCCTTTGAGATCAATACTGTAAATACTGCGATTGATACTACCGTTTTCGGTAGATTGATAAAATATACGGTCAAGATTTTCGTCATAGCCGTAAAAACCGGTTATTTCCCAGTTACCTCGGGTAATTTGACGTATCAAATCGCCTTTGCGATTGTACAGATAAAAATGATTGAATCCGCTTGTTTCGTTAGACCAAATAAAACTCCCGTCGGGTAAAAAAGTCAAATTATCAATGGCTTCCAAATCAATATAAGTATCTGATTTTCTATCAATAACAAAACTGCCTTTATTAAATTTTGTGTTGTATTTGTATAGTTTAATATGATTTTGCAACCGGTTTAGGGTAATAGCCGTTAAACAATCATTATTCGGCCATTGTATGCGTGGGATATATTCATAATCACCCAAATCTATTTGCTTGGTTTTTCCGGTTTGCAAATCGTAGTAATGCAAGCTGACCTTAGAGTTTTTTTCGCCGGCTTTCGGGTATTTAAAAGTTTCAACTTTTGGATACAAATCTTCGCCGTAACGAATCATTGAAAATTCGGGCACTTCGCTTTCATCAAATTTGACATAAGCTAATTTTTTTCCATCCTTACTCCATTCGTAGGCTTTGCTGTATCCGAATTCTTCTTCATAAACCCAGTCGGGAATACCGTTGATAATTTTGTTTTTTTGACCGTCAAACGAAATTTGAGTGGTTTGGTTGTTTTGTAAGTTTTTGATAAACAAATTGTTATCTTTTACAAAAGCAACTTGTTTGGCATCGGGGCTAAAAGAGGGTTCTTGAATGTCTTTTTCGTCAATACGCGTCAACTTTTTTAGGGCCCTGTCATACACGTAATAAATACCTTTGCGTGAGTGTCTGTAAATAGGCTTGATATCAGAACCTATGATTATTTTTTTTTCATCAGGTGAAAATTGGTATTCAAAATAACCTACAAAAGGATATTTTTCGGTAGAAAAAGCCGTTTGTATTTTTTGTTGGGTTGCGTAGTCGTATATATTGAGTTCGTATGCGTGTTTTTCGCGATTAACGTCTATTTTAGAATATTTATCAGATTGTGGTAAAGCTTTTAATCCGTAAAGGTAATCGGGGCGGAAAGTGCCGTTCCAAATGTCATCAATGGTGATTTGCTTGGTTTGGGCAAAAATTTGAGTTGAAATAAATAAAAAGAACAAAAATTTTTTCATAGGCTTGTAACAACTTACATTTTTATTTTCAGTGAGCCAAAGTAAGCATTTTTTTTAAATTTTTTCGTATTAAAACAAGGTTTTTTTGATTTGCGCTTCGTTACCTACAACAAAAATCACGTCATTTTCTTCAAATTTTATATCGGGCGATGAAATGATTTCAGTTTGACCGTTCCGGTTAATCATAATCACGTTTAAACCATATTTTTTACGCAAATCCAATTCTCTTAACGTTTTATTTTGAAATTTTTTCGGGACTTTTACTTCAATAAGCATATTTTTACGGTCAATGGCAAATTTTTCCATAATTCCGGGATGGGTAATTCGTTCGGCCAAACGTTTGGCAGTAGCAATTTCGGGTAAAATCACTTCATCGGCACCTATTTTAAGCAAGATTTCCTTTTGGATATAGGTATTGGCCTTGCCAATGATATTTTTGACTTGCATTTTTTTCATATAGGTAATGCCTAAAATGATGGCTTCCAAGGCACTGCTCATAGCTAAAATAACATGGTCAAATTGGTCAATTTGTATTTTTTTTAAGACATCGGGGTCGGTAATGTCGGCTTGAACGGCGACATCTACATGATCTTTTATATCGTTAATTTTTTTCATATCCACGTCAATAGCTAGTATATGATGCCCTTCACTTGCCAATTGTATAGCCAATTCGTATCCAAAAGTTCCCAAACCGATTACTGCAATATCTTTTTTCATTTTTATTGTTTTTTATTACTAATTTTATTTCAAAACCGCAATGGCTTGCTTCTCGATACAATCTCGAATCGTTATGACATACATCATCTAGCATCCGGCATTATTAGATTTCTCGTCGTTCATTTCTCTCACTTCCCTCGAAATGACACCAGTTATCGGTCATGAAGCATCCGGCATCAGTCATCCAACATCTAATATATTTCCGCATCCGGATACTTAATTTTTACTTCTTTATGTTTTTGCAAGGTTGCCATGGCAAACGATGCTGGTCCAAGCCGTCCGATAAACATCAAGGCTATAACAACCCATTTGCCTAAAACAGATAGTTGAGGGGTAATCCCCAGAGTCAATCCAACGGTTCCCATAGCCGACACGGCTTCAAAAATACTGGCTTTAAAAGACAAATCCGGTTCTTGCAACAACAACAAAATACCAATAGATAAAATCAAAAAATAGCTAATGGCTGTTCCAAAAGCCTTTAAAATATAGTTGCTGGATATTTTCCGGTGCCAAATAACAAAATTTCTACGGCCTTTTAATACCGATACAATAGCGTAAACCATGATAAAAAAGTTGGTGGTTTTTATACCGCCACCCGTAGAACCCGGCGATGCCCCTATAAACATCAATAGCAACATTAAAAAAATCGTGGCATTGCTCAAAGCATTTAAATCAACGGTATTAAAACCTGCTGTGCGCGTAGTAACCGATTGAAACAAACTATCAACCCATCCGGTTTGTCCTTTTTCAAATAAATAAATCAAGAGGGTCCCTGCTACAATCAATAAAAAACTGACACGTAAAACAATTTTTGTATGCAAACTGTATTTGCGTTTCTGTTTGTAATATGATTGCAATTCATAAATCACAAAATAGCCCAATCCACCCAAAATAATCAAAGCCGATACTGTTAATTTTATCAAAGCATTGGTGCCGGTCAAACTTTGATCATAGGTAGAAAAACCGGCATTGCAAAAGGCGGAAATGCTATGAAAAAAACCTTGATAAATAGCATTGCCGATAGATAATCCTTGCATATAAAATCCAATACTGAGCAACAGCATACCAATAAATTCGATGATAAAAGTGATTTTAAGAATATTTTTCAATACACCGGTGGCATCATTTAAGTCATAATTCTCTTGCAGTTGTGAAAAAGACAGGCGATGTTTTAAGCTGACATTTCCTTTTAAAGCCAATAAAAATGAAGTGGTTAAGGTCATAATGCCTATGGCACCCATTTGTATTAACAATAAAATACTGAGTTGTCCCCACAGATTGAAACCCGAAGTATTTACGGTGGTTAATCCGGTAACGCAAACAGCTGATGTTGATGTAAATAAAGCATCGATATTAGAAAGCCCGTTGGTGTGGCTTACAAAAGGCAATTTTAATAAAACTGCGCCAAAAGCAATCAAGCCTACAAAGGATAAAACCAAATATTGCCAGGGATTTAAACTGATGTCTTTAAAGGAACGACGGATTGCCGGCTTCATAAAATCTCTCTTTTATTAAAATGATATGCCAAATTACAATTTTGAATATAAAAAGCAATGATAAAAGGATTTTTTAGGCATTATTTATAATCAATCTATACAAAAAAACCTACCTCTTTCATCTTTGATTTAAGAGATTTAATTACATATTTACCATTTTTAAAGTATCTAATTGCAAGCGGGTTTTAAGCCATTTTTTGAGTTTTTCACTTTCTCTGCGTTTGTAAGTTCTCGATAGTTTTCGTTTCCATTTAACCATTACCGTGGGAATGGTATCTGCAGTTTTAAAATTGGTTTCTATCATTTCGGCAAAACCTATTTTTTCTACATAAGGGAATAAATTTTTGGTTTCTTGGCTAATTTGCGCAAATGGAATTTTCAACTGTTGCTGTTGTTGTTTAAGCTTAACCAGTTCTTCTGTCAGCCGTTTGATTTGCGCGTCTTTGTTTTTTAGGACTTCTTTGTTTTCTTTAAAGAGCTTTTCCAAAATTTCGCCTTTGAGTTTTTCCGACAGACTTTGTTCTATCTCTTGGGTTTTATCCGCTGTTTGATATACATTTAATTTGGCATCGGAAAACTGCGAATTTTCGTGCAATTGTATTTGCCATTCACTAATCACATCACGTGGAACTACTTCGCCTATTAAATAAATATCTATTTCTTTTTGGGTAGGATCAATATTGGTTTTAATAATTTGTGCGCCTTCGTATTTGATTTTTTTTTGAATAAATTCATTTGCCGAACGTTTAAAAATTTCTTCATTATACATTTTTAAGAAAGACATAATACTGGGAATCATGACCAAAATAGCTAAAATATAAATAATCCGGCTAACACGACGTCTTTTGGCGGAATTGAGATAATGTGCTACCGGAAAATGTAAGTATTTGACAATTAAAAAAGTAGCAAGTGCAATAAAAAACGAGTTAATGAGCAGCAAATACATGGCACCGCTAAAAAAGTGCATATTACCGGTTGCCAGTCCAAAACCTGCCGTGCACAGTGGCGGCATCAAAGCCGTAGCAATGGCAACACCGCTAATGACATTAAAAAAACCTTTTTTTGTCAGCGCAACAATACCTGCCAATCCACCAAAAAAGGCAATCATTACATCAAAAAAAGTGGGGGAAGTGCGGGCTAACAATTCACTGGATTCGTAAGCCAGCGGTGAAATTTTAAAATATAAAAAAGAAGTCAGAATACTTAAAGTTACCATCACCAAAAAATTGATTGCCGACTTTTTAAAAGTATCAATATCATTGGTGCCAATGGCAAATCCGGCGCCCATAATAGGGCCCATAAGTGGTGAAATCAACATAGCACCGATAACTACCGGTGTAGAATTGGCATTGAGACCAACAGAAGCAATCATCACCGAAAAAATTAATAGCCAAGCTGTATGGCCGCGAAACGGAATGTTTTCTAAAATAGTCTGGCGGGTAAATTCTTTATCCGAATTTTTACGAATATTAAAAAGCTCTTTGATAAAATCAATGGCAACTTCCCAAAATTCCTTAAATTCCTTTTTAACGACTTTTTCTTTTTCTTGAATAACCTTTTCTTCGGTTTCAAATTGTTTTTTACGTTCTTCCATAAAAAATTGGCTATGCTATAAGCAAATTTAGTAAAAATAATTGGTTTGAGTAGATTTTGGTATTAAAACTACAGGGCAAACTCATACTTTAGCATTATATTGTTAATGCAATGTCACATTGAGTGAATTTTCGAATTTATGAGAAAATTTGTATCGAAATGTAATACATTGTTATTAATATTTTAACGCGCTTGTCTAAATTCTCGATAAAATTTTGTTCGTTCCTCACAAAATCACTCGAATTGACAAGCTTTATAATGCAATTTATACATATTTAAATGTGTGCGTCTGCTCTGATTAAAACTACAATACACATAACAAAAGATTTCTCGTTCACAGGTTCGCATCGAAATGACACAGTAACAGGTTATTGCGTGTTTTTCTGACACAGGAAGCAAAATGTATCGAAATAAGCCGTTGTTTTTCGCATAAACAGGATTTCCTTTGGTCGCGTTACTATTACGTTATGTTTTTACCACTGATTTATCTTTGATATTGTAAAAGTAGGACACTGAGTAAATTTTTGACCTCAGGAAAAATTTGTATCGAAGTAACCGGTAACCTTAAAAACTAATATGCTAAAAAACCTTAAAAAAACCTGTCAATTGTAATAAATTTAACAAGGGTTTGTTGTATTTTTGTCCCAAATCTTAATACAAAAAAATATGAAAATATTGGTTTTAAATTCCGGAAGTTCTTCATTAAAATTTCAACTCTTTGATATGCCTTCCGGTAAGGCATTGGTTAAAGGACTGGCAGAGAGAATAGGCGAAAAGACCGGCAAATTTAAAGCCAATGATTTTGTAGTGGAAAAAGCTTTGCCTTCGCACAAAGAAGCCTTAGAATTGCTCACCGAATATTTATTAAATCCGGACCATAATATAATAGCTTATAAAGATGAAATTGCAGCGGTTGGTCATCGGGTGGTTCACGGGGGCAATACTTTTGTTCAACCAACCTTGATAAATGATGAAGTTAAAGCAAAAATAAAAGAATTATTTTCATTAGCACCGTTGCACAATCCGGCTAATTTGGTAGGTATTGAAACAGCTGAGCAAATATTTACAAAAGCCCGGCAAGTCGCTATTTTTGATACGGCTTTTCACCAAAGCATTCCGGTTGTTAATCACAAATATGCCATTCCGGAAGAATTTTATCAAAAAGATATTCGTAAATACGGATTTCACGGCATTAGTCATCAATATGTTTCGCGTGAAGCCAATAAACGTCTGAATAGTGAAAATACAAAATTAATTACTTTACACTTAGGAAATGGCGCTAGTGCAACTGCGGTTTTAAACGGAAAAAGTTTTGATACAACGATGGGGTTCGGTCCGATGAACGGCTTGATTATGGGCACCAGAAGCGGTGATATTGACCAGTCTATTATATTTTATATGATGGATAAAATGGGTTATACCGCTGCCGAAGTGCAAAACATACTAAACAAAAAAAGTGGCATGATGGCTTTGGCCGGCAGTAACGATTTACGCGATATTGAGACGGCGGCGGCTAATGGTGATAAAAAAGCCCGTTTGGCATTAGATATGTATGCAGGTGCCATTAAAAAGTATATAGGCAATTTTACAGCGCAAATGAATGGTTTGGACGCCTTGATTTTTACGGCCGGAATTGGCGAAAATTCAAATGTAGTTCGTCGTTTGGCTACGCAAAGTTTAGAGTTTTTGGGCATTCAAGTTGACGAAGAAAAAAACAAAAATCCACAAGCTTTTAATGGTGATATTACCGGTGAGAACAGTTCGGTAAAAGTTTGGGTCATACCCACCAATGAAGAACAGGAAATTGCGATGCAAACATTTCAATTAATTCAATAATCTACTGCTTTAAAAACGACTTAATCCATTAGTTTTTAACACATTAATCATTTATCTTGTAAGATTAGTTAATATTCACTATCTTTACCGTTTAAGTTATGAGATAACGTATATGGACATTTTACATGAAGTATATAACAAAGAAATTTTCAAAAGCGAAAAACATAGAGCTTCTTTGCTTGTAACTTTATTAATGCTTGAGGCTGTTTTGCTGATTATTTTATATTACTTGAACAAACAAGAATATTATAAAGTTTTTAAAACCCCCTTATCCATTTTTGCAATTTTGATTTTTACGGGAATTTTAATTGTCTATGAAATAGTTATTCATTATTTTCTATTTCGATTAACAAAAATTTCAACCTGGATAAAACCTAAAGTTTTCGGATATCTTAATAGTCTATCAGAAATTATTTTATTAAGCTTATTGTTAATCAGCATCATAGATAAAACCGGGTCACCTATTATTTTGCAAACACCAGCAGCATTGACTTATTTTATTTTTATAGTTTTATCCGTTTTCAGATTGGATTTTAAATTATCTTTTTTTACAGGCCTATCAGCAGCAACAGCGTTTTTAAGTATAGCCTTTTTTTATTTACAAAAATTTGAAACAATAAATAACCCTTACCTTTTGTCAAACATATATTATTTTGGACAAGCTTTAATTATGATTATTACCGGAATAGCAGCCGGATTTGCTGCAGAAGTAATTAAAAATAAAATGTTACTTTCATGGAAAACAATGAATGAAAAAATGGAGGTAATTCATTTGTTCGGTCAACAGATTTCACCTCAGATTGCAGAAAATATTTTAAATCAAAAAGATGAACTTTTAGGAATGAGAAAAAAAGTTACCGTCATGTTTTTAGACATTAGAAATTTTACCCCTTTTGTAGAAAGTCACCAACCCGAAGAAATAGTGGATTATCTCAACAAAATTTTTGCTTTTATGATTGATATTGTGCAAGAACACAACGGGGTAATCAATCAGTTTTTAGGTGATGGCTTTATGGCTACATTCGGTGCACCGGTAACTGATGAGCAGAGCCCGGAAAATGCATCAAAAGCCGCTAAAAAAATAATTGATGAGTTGATAAAAAGAAATCAAGAAGGAAGTATACCCTATACTAAAATTGGCATTGGTTTGCATTATGACGAAGCCGTTACGGGAAATATAGGTTCTAACATTAGAAAACAATTCTCCATTACGGGGAGAGTCGTCGTAATGGCTGCCCGAATCGAACAATTAAATAAAAATTATCATTCTTCAATGTTGATATCCAAAGAAGTATATGAAAAATTGAATAAAGAATGTAAACAAGATTTCGAATATTTAGACCAAACAACTGTCAAAGGAAGTGAAAGACCGGTAATCTTGTATAAGTACAGAGTAGTTATTGATTAAAAAAGAAGTAATAGCCATGTCTCCCGAAGCATCGGAACGAGTGATCCGCCGCAGAGGCGTATTGAATTGAGAAGAAGGATAGAGCAATGTCACTTCGAGTGAATTTTCGAGTTTGCGAGAAAATTTTTATCGAGAAGTAAACCATTGCGGTTTTGAAAAGGAAAGTTAGTATTATGAAAAGGCTTGTCTATGTTTTCGATATGTTTTGGCTTCATAAATTCAGCTAAAACACTTGAACAGACAAGCTGGGAGAGAAATAAATTTATAGTAATATTGTGTCGAGAAGCCTGTGCTGAGCTTGACGAAGTATAAGCATTGCTGAATAAAAATAAGAAAACATGAAGAAAACAATTATAAATAAATGGATTTTTTACAGTTTGATTGTCCTATTTTCGGCTTGTAATCCACCCGAAAAAAAACCGAAAAAAATGGTGTTATATCAAGCAACAGATTATGTATTTCCCTATGATTTGCAAAAACCGGAACATATTTGGAAACCCTCTAAAAAATTACATGAAATTTCAGGTTTGAGTTATTTATTGCCCTATAAAATTATCAGTATTCAGGACGAAAAAGGCTATTTGTATTTTTTAGATGCTAAAACCGGAAAAACCATAGAAAAAATAAAATTTGGAAAAGACGGTGATTATGAAGGCGTCGAATTGGTGCATCAAGATGCTTGGGTGGTAAAAAGCAATGGCGATTTATACCAAGTTAAAAATTATATGGAGCCAAGCAAACGTAAAACCATTAAGCACAAAACACCTTTGTCAAAAAAGAATGATGTGGAAGGCTTGGCATTTGATGCCATAGATAGCACTTTATTGATTGCCTGCAAAGGATATCCTTTTTTGGATAAACGAAAAAATGCCAAGTATTTTAAAGCGGTTTACAAATTTGATTTGAATACGCAAAAATTGATTGAAAAACCTTATTTGTTATTGGCATTGGACAGTTTGAAAAAATTTAAAAATTTTAGCAAATCGGATGAATTGGGAATTAAACTGGTTTCAACCATTAACGAATCTGAAGGCGACCCGACTTTACAACCTTCGGGAATAGCCATTCATCCCAAGACCAAAAATATTTATCTGTTGAGTTCCGTAGGAAAAACATTATTAGTAATAGATCATGAAGGTGAAATAAAAGCTATGATTAAATTGGAACGCAAATTACATCCGCAACCGGAAGGAATTTGTTTTGCACCGGACGGAACGCTGTATATTTCAAATGAAGGAAAGAAACGAAAGGCTCGGGTTTTGTCTTACTCTGAAAAAAAATAAACATAGTAGCAATGTCTCCCGAACTTGCTTCTGGATTGTATCGAGAAGCCTGTGCTGAGCTTGACGAAGTGCAGACATTGCGAGTTTGAAAAAAACTGTATTATGAGAACGCTTGTCCGTATTCTCGATATGTTTTAGCTTCATAAATTCAGCTAAAACACCCGAACAGACAAGCTTGGAGAGAGAAAAAATCATAACAATATCACAGCATAAAAAATGCAAGCAAAAAAATAAATTAAAACAAATTACCAATGAAAAAAAATCTTTTATACATATTAACTTTTACTTCTTTATTGCTTGCCAAACAAGCCGAAGCTCAAAAGATTTTTTATGCACCGAAATTCAAGCGACAGCCTGTCCAACAAATGGATTCTTCGCAGTTGGCTTATGAAATATATTTATTAGGCGATATCAAACCTTACAAAAAGGAAGGAGCCGCCGATTTAAAAACAATGAAGCATTTTTTAGAAAAAAGTAAAATTCCGAGTGCGGTTGTTTTAATGGGAGATGTTGTGTATCCGTTGGGAATGCCCAATGCCGATGAACCTTCGTATAAAAGTGCCAAGGAAGCTATTGATCGTATTCTCAATACTTTTGAAAACTACAACAATCCGGTATATATTTTTGCCGGCAATCACGATTGGGAACGGGGAAGAAAAGAAGGTTGGCAACACGTATTAAATTTAGAAAAATATATTCAAAACAATGCGCCCGAAAATATTCGTTTTTCACCTTCGGGAGGTTGTCCGGGACCTGTTGAGGTTGATTTAACCGATGATATTACTTTAATTTTATTGGATAGTCAATGGTGGTTACATCAAAATGAAAAACCCAAACCAACAGATTGCGATTTACAAAATGAGGAAGATATTTTTGCCAAAGTTGAAGATATTATCAAACGCAATAAAGAGAAAAAGATTTTGGTTACGGCGCACCATCCGCTTTTCAGTGTAGGAAACCACGGTGGTTATTTTCCGGCCAGTCGCAATTTATTTCCGCTTCTTGATAAAAAGAAATATTTATACATTCCGTTACCGGGATTTTTATATACCGGATACCGGAAATATATTGGTGATATTCAAGACTTTGCGCATCCGCGTTATAAATTTTATAGAGATAAAATGTTATCTATATTTCAAAAATATCCCGATATAATCTACGCAGCAGGACACGAACACAATATGCAATACAGGGCACAAGATAGTTTATATCATATTGTAAGTGGTGGCGGTGGTCCGGGCAGTTATATTGCCCGTAAAAAGAAAAAAGCAGATTTTGCTTATGATAACAGCGGATTTGTCAAACTGAGTTTTCTTAAAAACGGTGAGGTTTGGATTACTTATTATACCAACCAAGGAAAAATATTATTGCGACAAAAAATGTTTTATAAACCGGTTTTTAATCCTGAAAAAGAAAAAAAACTATTAGAAAATTATAAGCCCGAACAAGATAGTATTGTGGTGCGTATTTCCGACCGCTATATGAAAGCAGGCAAATTCCAACGCAAAATGCTGGGTGACAATTACCGCGATATTTGGAATACGCCCATTAAAATTCCGGTTTTTGACATAGGAAAAGAAAAGGGTGGATTGACCATTTTAAAACGGGGCGGCGGAATGCAAACCTTGTCAGTGCGTTTGCAAGCCAAAGACGGTAAACAATATGTTTTACGTTCGGTAGATAAAAATCCGTCTAATGCTTTGCCCGAAGATTTTAGGAATACTTTTGTAGAAAAACCTTTGCAAGATGCCATTTCGGCTTCTAATCCGTTTGGTGCTTTGACGGTTCCGCCTTTGGCGGATGCCGTTGGCGTGATGCATACCAATCCCAAGTTGGTTTATGTCCCCGATGATCCGCGCTTGGGTGTTTACAGACAAGATTTGGCCAATAAGGTTTTTTTATTTGAAGAACGTCCTGCCGGCAACTGGGAAGATGCCGCTTTTTTCGGACATTCAAAAAAGATTGTCAGCACCCCGAAAACTTTAAAGAAAATAATGAAAAAACCCGATCATAGAGTCGATCAAAAATCGGTTTTAAAAGCTCGTTTGTTGGATATGCTTATCAATGATTGGGACCGTCACGACGACCAATGGCGCTGGGCAACTTTTAAAGAAAACGGCAAAACCATTTATCGTCCTATTCCGCGTGATAGAGATCAAGTGTATTTTGTCAATCAAGGATTGGGTATGTGGCTGGTTACGCGTAAATGGGCCTTACGAAAATTTCAAGGATTTGGTGATACAATTAAAGATATAAACGGATTAAATTTTAACGCCCGTTATTTTGACCGTACTTTTTTAACGGAACTAGATAAGTCGGATTGGCAACAGGCAGCAAAAGAAATTCAAGAGAAATTAACCGACTCCGTGATTCATCAAGCTATTACAAAAATGCCACCGAAAATTTATGCTAAGCAAGGCAAACTAATAGAAATGCATTTACAAAAACGTCGTGATGATTTGGATAAATATGCCCAAACTTATTATGACTTCTTGTCCAAAGAAGTAGATATTACCGGAACTAAAAAAGATGATTATTTTCAAGTAAAAAGAATGCCCGGAGGACAAACAAAAGTGAGTGTTTTTGCTTTGCATAAAAAGTTGAAGAAGCCGGCAGACACTTTGTATGAGCGAATTTTCAATCCGGAAGAAACCAAAGAAATACGCCTGTACGGTTTGGATGGAAAAGACCGGTTTTATATAGAAGGAAAAGCAGATAAAGGAATCAAAATCAGGATAATTGGCGGTAAAGGAAAAGATAGTATTGTAGATACTTCGGATGTAAAATCGTGGGGAAAGAAAACTTTAGTATATGATCGCAAAGACAAAAAAAATATAATTGTCGGCAGTAAAGAAACCAAGAAGTTTTTGTCTAAAAATAAAGAAATTAACAAATACGACCGTTTTCAATTCAGATATAACAAAACCATTCCGTTGATAGACGGCGGTTACAATGTGGACGATGGCGTATTTATTGGCGCCGGTGTTAAAATCAATCGCTATAACTTTAGAGATAAAAGCTTACAGACTTTAAAATTTAAAGCGGCTTTGGGAAGCGGCGCTTATGCTTTTAGCTACAAAGCGTTGTTTACAGGTATTTCACCGTTTTATGATGCGGCTATTAATTTGGAATTGAGTATGCCCGAAAATGTAGATAACTTTTTCGGAATGGGTAACAAAACCCCTAAATTAACCGATGATAAATCTTATTATCGTGTTCGTTATCATTATGCAACGGTTAATTCGATGTTGATTAAAAAAATCCAAAAAAAAATAGATTTAAAAGCAGGTGTTTTTTATAAGTATTATGAACTAACCGATACGGTAAACCGTTTTGTAGGCAATAAGCAATTGGCGGGTTTGCCGGATACAGCTTATCAATCTGGACAATATTTGGGTTTGAATATAAAAACGGATTGGGACACCAGAGACCAGCTTTTACAACCCCAAAGAGGAATGCATTGGCAAACGGAAGTTGCTTATTTTAAAGATGTTGACGATATATATGATCATTGGAACATACAATCGGATTTAAGTTTGTTTTTATCTTTTAAACAAGATCCCAGAACAGTATTTGCTTTTCGTTTTGGCGGTGCAAAAAATTATGGTGATTATGCTTTTTATCACGCTAATTATTTGGGAGCAAGTGACAATTTAAGAGGATATAAGAATCAGCGCTTTGCCGGTGATGCTATGCTATTTCAAAATACGGAAATACGTTTTAAATTAGGGAAAATACGCAGTTATTTGATCAATGGAGCCAATGGTATTACCCTTTTTAACGATGTGGGACGCGTGTGGTATGAACCCGAAGATTCCGCTAAATGGCACGATGGATACGGAATTGAATATTGGTTGGTCCCTTTTGATGCGACCATTATCAGATTGAGTTTGGATAAATCGGAAGAAGATTTTTTCCTTAATTTTAAGTTTTCGTATTTGTTTTAATTGGTAAGGAGCAATGTCTCTCGAAGCATCGGGACGAGTGATTCGCCCAGGCAGTTTGAATTATAAAGTAGGATGGAGCAATGTCACTTTGCCGTGTCCCGCCCCAAGTAGGCTTGGGGATTGAAAGAAGTGATTCGCCGGGGAAAATTGAATTAAGAAGTAGAATGTAGCAATATCACTTCGAGTGATCCGTCGTAGGCAGTTTGAATTGAGAAATAAAAATATAGCAATGTCACTTCGAGTGAATTTTCGAGTTTGCGAGAAAATTTTTATCGAGAAGTAAGACATTGCGAGTTTGAAGAGAAAGTTAGTATTATAGG
>JAMOMQ010000048.1 GCA_027066995.1 Flavobacteriales bacterium | reverse complement strand
AGATGCCAAACTAAAAGCTTTAAAACTGACATTAGACAAACTGGATAAAACCTACGGTAAAGGCACTGTGATGAAAATGGGAGATGCACCGGTAGAAGAAGTTGATGTCATTCCGAGCGGCTCATTGGGTTTGGATATGGCATTGGGAGTGGGAGGCTATCCGCGTGGCCGCGTGATTGAAATTTACGGGCCCGAATCATCCGGTAAAACCACCTTGGCCTTACATGCTATAGCCGAAGCTCAAAAAAAAGGCGGCATTGCCGCTTTTGTTGATGCCGAACATGCCTTTGACCGGTATTATGCTCAAAGCTTGGGCGTAGATGTAGAAAATTTGATTATTTCACAACCCGACTATGGTGAACAAGCCTTGGAAATTGTTGATAATTTAATCCGATCCGGAGCTATTGATATAGTGGTGGTGGACTCTGTGGCCGCCTTAACACCCAAAAGCGAAATAGAAGGTGAAATGGGCGATTCTAAAATGGGATTACACGCCCGTTTAATGTCGCAAGCTTTGCGTAAGCTGACAGCTTCTATTTCCAAAACCAATTCGACGGTTATCTTTATCAACCAATTACGTGAAAAAATCGGAGTGATGTTTGGTAACCCCGAAACAACCACCGGTGGTAATGCGCTTAAATTTTATGCGTCACAACGGATTGATGTGCGACGTTCTACGGCTATTAAAGACTCACAAGGCAATGTAATCGGTAATAAAACCCGCGCCAAAGTAGTTAAAAATAAAGTGGCGCCACCCTTTCAAGTCGCCGAATTTGACATTATGTATGGAAAAGGTGTATCCAAAGTAGGTGAAATACTGGACAAAGCCGTAGAATTTGATATTGTTAAAAAAAGCGGCTCTTGGTTTAGCTACGGCGATACCAAATTGGGACAAGGACGCGATGCGGTCAAAAGTCTCATTGAAGATAATCCGGAATTAATGGAAGAATTGGAAAAGAAAATCTATGAGATATTGGATAGCCAAAAAGCCGACTCATAACATAAAGCAATGTCTTTATTAAGACTTTTTAAACGGGGATATCAAGATGTGCTTAACATTTTATATCCCCGTTTGTGTATCAATTGTGGACGGGTATTATATCCGCATGAAGATTTGCTGTGTCACCACTGCTTGTCAAGCATGACACTTACCAATTTTAATCCTTCCGATAATCCGCTATATAACAGGTTGGCAGCTATTGTGCCGTTACAATATGCCACCGCTTTATTTTTGTTTGACCAACACGGGGCAGTGCAAAATTTGATTCACCGGTTAAAATACCAAGGCCGGCAAGATGTAGGAAAACTGATGGCAGATTTTACAAAAAACTATTTTGATGAAAAAAGTTTCCATCCGGCGTTTGATTATATCATTCCGGTACCTTTACACCCCGAAAAACAAAAGAAGAGAGGATATAACCAAATGACAGTTTTTGGAGAAAACTTGGGAAACTATTTTGGTGTTATTTATGGTGAAAATATCCTTTTAAGGTATATAAATACTTCTTCACAGACCAAAAAAACAGCAGCGCAGCGGCGTCAAAATGTGGCAGGGGCTTTTGTAATACCAAACCCGGAAAAATATAGCGGTAAACACTTCTTAATTATTGATGATGTCATTACAACCGGAGCTACCATAGAAGCCTGTGCCGAAACCATTATAAAACAAGTGCCGGATGCCAAAGTAAGTGTGTTAGCCATGGCAGTAGTGCTGTAAAAAATTGTATTTTTGCCAAAAATGAATATATGATTAAAATCGGCAATGTTACTTTACCCGACTTTCCTTTGATTTTGGCACCGATGGAAGACATCAGTGATCCGCCTTTTCGAGCGCTTTGTAAAGAATATGGTGTTGATTTGATGTTTACCGAATTTGTGTCGTCGGAAGGTTTGATACGCGACGCGGTCAAATCGGCACAAAAACTTGATATTTTTGATACCGAACGCCCCATAGGCGTGCAGGTATTCGGGCACGATGTCGATTCAATGTTACGTGCCGTCGAAAAAATTGAACAGGTCAATCCCGAAATCATAGATATCAATTATGGCTGTCCGGTCAAAAAAGTGGTTGCCAAAGGGGCCGGTGCCGGTATTTTGCGTGATTTGGACAAAATGCAAAAAATGACCGCCGAAATTGTCAAACACACCCATTTGCCCGTGACGGTCAAAACACGCCTGGGCTGGGACGACAACAGTATTGTCATCAACGAAGTGGCCGAGCGCTTGCAAGATGTGGGCATCAAAGCTTTGTCTATTCACGGCCGTACCCGCAAACAAATGTATAGCGGACAAGCCGATTGGCATAAAATTGCCGAAGTCAAAAACAATCCGCGCATACATATTCCCATATTTGCCAATGGTGACATCAAAACCCCGCAAGATGCCAAACGTATCAGAGACGAATTTGGTTTTGACGGTGCCATGATAGGTCGTGCCGCTATTGGCAATCCGTGGATTTTTAAACAAATGAAACATTATTTACAAACCGGGGAACTATTAGACGTGCCAAAAGTTTCCGAGCGATTGGATATGGTTAAAAAACATTTAAAATTGGCCATAAAATGGAAGGGAGAGCGCTTGGGTATATTGGAAACCAGGCCGCACTATGCCAATTATTTTAAATCTATTCCTCACTTTAAACCCTTTAGAATTCGCCTGGTAACCGAAGACCATTTGGATAATATTTACCGTATTTTTGACGAAATAGCGTCCTTTTACAGCACTTATGATTTTGAATCTGAATAAAAACGAACTTTACAATTTATTCATTAGCAAATACAGATAAAAAAGCTAAATCGCTGTATCTTTGTGTAAAATATTATCGACATGATTCATAAAAAAACAAAAATAGTTGCCACTTTGGGACCCGCTACACAATCGTACAAAACCAAACTTAAAATGGTTAAAAACGGGGTCAATGTTTTTCGTATTAATTTTTCGCATGCCGATTATAAAACGGTTAAGGAACAAGTTAAGCACATCAGGGCTATTTCAAAAGAATTAAATACGGCCATTGCCGTGTTGGCCGACTTGCAAGGACCCAAATTAAGGATTGGCAAAGTGGCCGAAGGCACTTATCTTAAAGAAGGGGATATTCTGACCTTTACCACCAAAGATAAAGTAACTACCGATAACAATAACAAAACTGCTTATATTACTTACAAACAGTTGCCCAAAGATGTTTATCCGGGTGAAAATATTTTGATTGACGACGGTAAAATAGAAGTTAAAGTGTTGGAAACCAACAAAAAAGATACGGTCAAGACCAAAGTGATTGAAGGTGGCCCGCTGTCGTCAAAAAAAGGAGTTAATTTGCCCAACACCAAT
>JAMOMQ010000047.1 GCA_027066995.1 Flavobacteriales bacterium | reverse complement strand
TTGATGGTTGTTCTCAAAATAGCCACATTACCGTAAACGTTGGCTTGGGGTAAAGTCATGGTATAAGTATCAACCATTTCGTCGTCGGCAGAAATGTCAATCAAGTGTTGCACACTGGGACGAACCGGACCTGTTTTGGGTAAGTTTTCCAAATAGGCTTCTTTGTCAACGGCAACCAAATAGTTTGAGTGTGGCTCGGCTGACAAACCTTGAGGAGTCATCAAATAAGCGGGTTTGAAGTTCAAAGCAACTTCGTCCATTTTTTTACCGCTTTCGTAGTTAAAACGAACTATTTTTTTATCGTCATGAGCTGATGCATAAGCTACACCTTTGCGATAATCGAAAGTTACATCGACTACTCCTTTTCCTACGGGAACGGATTTGTGCAATACGGCATCAACTTTAACATTTTTACCGACATTGGCTTTCATTTTAGCGGCATCTAATACCAAAACGTTATCGGCTGCCACTACTACGTATTTTCCGTCGGGAGATACTTTAATGGTATTGGCAGAAGCGGGTAATTCAACAAAACCCAATACGCCGGCTTTTTTGACTTCGTCAGCAGATACATATTGAGATAAAGTAGTCGGTGTTTTTTTCAAACCGGCTGCTTTTTTGTAATCCAAAACATAAACGTAAGTTTTACCGTTGTCAAATGCCAAACCGAACATTAAACCGTCGGAGGCACCTTTACCTACATCATTGTAATCCAAAGTGTAGGGAGGAAATTCAACGGTAAAAGATTTTTCTTTTAAAATACGTCCTTTGTGTTCCCCTTCTTTTTCAATACGGTGGAAAGCCCAAAAAGTAACACCGTTTTTGGCTTTACTCATATCGGCTTCTTTGTTATCCCAAGGCATAGGGAACTGACCTGACTGGATAATATATTCAGTATTGGGAGTTACAATTGCTTGAGGAAAAACACTTTTTAAAATGGTATTGGACAATACTTGTTTGGTTTCAAAATCGTCTAAACCCAAAAGTGCGATACGTGCATTGGCACCATCGGAGAAGAAGGCATATTTTCCGTCATATTTTCCGTTCATTTCGGAAAAAGCGGGAAAACGCATATCACCATAAGTAGGGATACGGTTGTCGGGATTGGATTTTTTCAACAAAAGTGAACTTTCGTCATCAAAACCAAAACCTTGCCAAGGTTCGGGAGTAAAAACTCCTACATATTTGTAGATACGCATACTCGGAATACCGTAAACGATCATCGTTCCCGAGTTTCCGGTGCCTACAATTGCAAAATACTCATCACGTCCTCCGCGAGGCATGAATGTTTTTACAGCAGCAATCTTGTCTTTGTCAGACAGACCCCGCGCTTTCATTACAGCGTCGACTGTTTCTTGGGCTGCTAGCTCCGATATTCCCATTAAGAATATCATAACTACAAGAACAGATTGGGTCAACCAATTTGATTTTCTCATAATACTACTTGTTATTTTTAGCTTTTAATTCAAGCGTAAATATAACAAAAAATGATTAAATTTATATGGTCATTCATCATTTTTCTAAAAAAAATGTTAAAGTGATTTTTATTACAATAACAAGAAAATCAATTTAATAACAATAAAACACCTTTAAGTCCTTTATTTATAAGCACTTTTACAATAATAACGATTTTGTAAACACATCTATTTTTTTTGAAAAACAACATAATTGCCAATTTTAATTTTATTAAATATAGTACTATGACATGTATATTTATCTGTGTAACAAGGAATAAACCGGTAAAATTAAACCAATCTAAACCCGAACAAAAAAAATTAAGGATTTGTTAAAAGAAAAAAAATATATTTCAAAAGAAACTCAAAACCACAAAAAAACTTATCTCATCATTTAACTTCAAAAAAAAATTGACTGAAATTTTACACAAATGCTAATAAAAACATTTATTTTAGCAACTAATTAAATAATTGTTTATGAAAAAATTATTGTTCGTTTTGTATCTATTAAGCTGGGTTCAAATACCCGTTATCAAAGCTCAAACCGGTCAGCTCAAATTTTTTGGAGATACGCGTATTCGATTGGAATTTGATAGAGACGCTCAAAAACCGAACGGCGAATGGTATCCGGACCGAGACAGGCTTAGGTTTCGATTTCGGTTCGGTATAAAATACTACTACAATAATTTTGAAATGGGTGGGCGTATCAGAACGGGAAATGCCGAAAATCCGCAATCTTCAAATATTACTTTTGGCGACAAATTTCAAACCGACCACATTAATCTGGACAAAGCTTACATTAAATATAATTATAAAGGTTTTAATATTTGGATAGGAAAAAACCAAATGAATATGTGGATGCCCGATGATATGCTTTGGGATACCGACGTCAATCCGGAAGGTATCGCCTTACATCAAAAGTTTTGGGTGCGAAACCAAAATTTTAATTTTAATGCAGGCTTTTTTCTTTTAAGCCACAACAAAACAGAGCAAAACAAACAAACCTTTGACCGGCAAGCCAATATAGGTTTTGTTCAGTTAAAATGGTCTTTGCAACGATACCGGCACAAACTAATTATAGCACCGGCTATGATGTGGGCACATACCACACCCGTTTTTTCTCCCGATTACAAAATTTTTTCCAATTATATCAAATACCGCTATGGAAGTTTTCAATTTCATTTCGATTATTTTATAAACTTCGAAAACTTAAAACACAAGGTTCTTTCGGCTTATGAAAACGAAAAAAACGCTTATGTTTTTGCCGTGCAATATTCATATAAAAAAAGTCCTGCACTCAGTATAGGATATGCTCACATCGAAAAATATGCGATTATTGACCGGTTTGCACAAGACAATTGGGTGCGTTGGAGTGGAACGAATTATACCCGCTCGTCCAATTTTAAAGGTTGGGAAATCGGATTAAAACATAAAATATCAAAAAATATTGAAACACAGATCAAATATTGGACAGTCAAAGGCTTACAAAAAACCGATTGGCAAAAAACGTTTGAAACAGGCAAACGCCTTCGTTGGGACATGAAAATCAAATTTTAAACCGCTTTATTTCCACGACTTATTTCTTGCTCTTAACCAATAGGTAATCAAATCGTTAAGTGGTTTTTCCAACACCAAAGATACATCGTTGTAAGGCAAGAAAGCCCGTTCGAACCGGTGTTTCAAATCTTTGACAAATTCCTTGTCAATCCGTGCAAATTTGTTGGAAAGGAACAAAACCCGCATACTTAACTCCGACAAATTTTCGGATACGGGATAAATTTTTTGCAACTTGGGATTGGGTTTCAGTTTTACTAATTGCTTGTGATTGTTTGACCATTTTTTTAATAATTTGATAATGGTTCTCTTATCCTTATCACTATGTGTACCAAGATATTTATTCACAACAAAAGAAAATTGCA
>JAMOMQ010000046.1 GCA_027066995.1 Flavobacteriales bacterium | reverse complement strand
CGCTCAATTGAGAAGCATCGATTGTGAAAATGTATTCAAAAAGATTGATGATTTGAAAAACTGCCATAAAATGACTAACTTTGAAATTGTCAAAATACTCAAAGATATGATTCCCGAATTTGTATCTAACAATTCTGAGTATGAGACCTTAGACCAACTATAACCCAAAAAACAACTATTATGGAAACAAAAAAATCTTTTAATAACATTGTTCTTATCTTTGCGACCTTATATGCCATTTTGGGCATTTTATCCATGTTGATTACCCCTCAAACCACCAATCCTAAAGATCCGGTTATGACGGCTATTAGTTTTATTTTTCTCTTTTTATTTATCGGATTAACGGTGCTCGCTGTTTGGTATTATAAAAAACAAGGTTTTCCGGTTACGCTGGGCAAAGCCGTTAAATTAGGTGTTCTAGTCGGACTCTTAGGCGGTTTGCTGGTAGGGCTTTATGCCGTTATTTATTTTGTTTATATCAATCCAGACGCCATTGAACAGGTGTTGGCATTGTCCAGACAAGTATTAGAAGACAATGATATGTTTGATGCGGATATGATTGACAAACAAATGGAAATAACTCGTAAATTTTTTATACTCGGACAATTTGCCGGGCAAATATTTTCAGGATTATTATATGGCGTTATAGGCGGTCTGCTTGGAGGATTATTCTTTAAAACACCATCAGAAGATTATTAAATCTATTAAAACAAGCAAACAAATTTATGCAAGTATCAATAGTTATACCTTTGCTCAATGAAGCCGAATCTTTACCGGAATTACACCGTTGGATTACCGAAGTGATGCAAAAGGCGGGTTTAACCTATGAAATTATCTTTTTAGATGACGGCAGCACAGATGCCTCTTGGCAAATCATCAAAGATTTAACAAGCAAAGACCAACATGTCAAAGGGGTTAAGTTTCGACGCAATTATGGCAAATCACAAGCCTTACATGCCGGGTTTGCCATGGCGCAAGGCGATGTGGTCATTACTATGGATGCCGATTTGCAAGACAGCCCCGAAGAAATCCCCGGCCTTTATCAAATGATTGTCAAAGATGGTTTTGATTTGGTCTCAGGTTGGAAAAAGGTGCGTCATGATTCTAAAATAAAGAAAAATATACCTTCCAAATTGTTTAATTGGGCTGCCCGTAAAGTATCCGGTTTGCCATTGCACGATTTTAATTGCGGACTGAAAGCTTATAAAAACCAAGTGGTTAAAGATATAGATGTCTATGGCGAAATGCACCGTTATATTCCGTTTTTGGCCAAAAATGAAGGTTATACCAAAATAGGCGAGAAAGTTGTGCAACATCAAGCCCGCAAATACGGTGAAACCAAATTTGGATCGGACCGTTTTATCAAAGGGGTTTTAGACTTAATCACCCTTTGGTTTTTAACCCGTTTTGCCAAGCGTCCTATGCATTTGTTTGGCGCATTGGGTATATTGATGTTTGTAATCGGAGGTTTGGCTACCTTGTTTATTTTGGGTGTTAAAGCCTATAAATTGTATTATCACATACCGACACATTTGGTTACTGACCGCCCTTGGTTTTATATAGCTTTGGCTGCTATGATTTTGGGAAGTCAATTCTTTTTGGCGGGTTTTATCGGGGAAATGTTAATTAAAAATAACCCAAACGTAAAACGTTATAAGATTGACGAGGAGATTTAAAGATGCTTAACATTTATTGTAATATTTCGCCGGTAACATAACCCTGACTGTCAACAGTTTGTAATTTTATTTTTTGAACCGTATTGACCAATTTGGCATCATAAGGATATACCACTTTGACATAATTTTCCGTATAGCCAAACATTCGGTTTTCTTTTTCGGCTTTTTCAAATAAGACCTCATGAACAGTGCCCAATTGCGATTGATAAAAAGCCATCAGTTTTTTGGCAGACAAGCCTCGTAGCATTTTACTGCGTTTGCTACGCACCGGCTTGGGCACCACGCCGTCCATTTTAACCGCTTCGGTATTGGGGCGTTCCGAGTAGGTAAATACGTGCAGGTATGCAATATCCAATTCGTTTAGAAATTTGTATGTTTCTAAAAACCGGTCGTCAGTTTCGCCCGGAAAACCGATAATGACATCTACACCGATAGCCGCATGAGGCATTAAAGATTTGATTTTTTGCACTTTTTCGGCATAAAGTTCCCGTAAGTAACGGCGTTTCATTCTTTTGAGCAGTTCATTGCTGCCACTCTGCAGGGGAATGTGAAAATGGGGTAAAAATTTACCGGATTGTGCTACAAATTCGATGATTTCATCAGTCAGCAAGTTTGGTTCAATAGATGAAATACGATAACGTTTAATACCGTTCACTTGGTCCAGTGCTTTGATTAAATCTGAAAAAGCGCGTTTTTGTCCGTTGCTATAATCTGTAAATGTGCCTATGTTAACTCCGGTGATAACAATTTCTTGAATGCCTTGGTTTGCAATTTCGGTAGCATTGGCAACAATCTCTTCAACAGTGCCGTTACGGCTTTTCCCACGTGCCATGGGAATGGTGCAATAAGTGCACGGATAATCACAACCGTCTTGTATTTTTAGAAAAGAGCGCGTGCGGTCACCTGCCGAATAGGCACTAAAAAAAGCGGTTGATGCAGCAACTTCACACGAATGAATCTCGGCTTTTTCTTTTTTGCCTAAATGTTGGATATATTGGGGGAGTCGAAATTTCTCTTCAATGCCCAAAACCATATCAACACCTTCTACATCAGCCAATTCTTCCGGTTTGAGTTGGGCGTAACAACCGATGGCTATAACCATAGCATCTGGATTTTGTTTCAATGCTTGCTTGACATATTGTTTAAACTTTTTATCGGCATGGTCGGTAACCGTGCAAGTATTGATGACATAAACATCGGCTTTGGCATTAAAACCAGTTTTTTCAAATCCGGCAGCTTCCACTTTTCTTGAAATTATGGAAGTTTCCGAAAAATTGAGTTTGCAACCCAAAGTCGTAAAAGCGGCTTTTTTGGTTTGATTCATTTACAAAAAATATTTTGCGGCAAAGATATGGTTTTATTTTAAAGCTGTGTTATACCAAAATGACATACAAAATAGTCCAACATTTCGTCCCGAAACTTCGGAGGTCTTTGGCTTTCTCGTGGTCGAAAATTTGACTGTAGCTACGGCTACTACTGCTTTTTTCCCTTGATTAAGTAAGAATGAGGACTGCCTCAAAAGGTGAAATTTTCTGTCATTTCGAACGAATGTGAGAAATCTTCTGCTTGACAATCTGGAACTTAACAATTAACATTTTTTTGTCAATGTATTATAAAAGACACTTTTGAGACAGCTTCATTCTATGTATATGGTATTACCTGTCATTTTTTTGTATCTTTAACTTTTATCAAAATTAACCGGAATAGTAAATTATGATTTTAATTATAATCGTTTTTTTACTGAATCTTATCATCATAACAGCATTGGGCACGTGGCTGCAAAACAATTTGTTTAAGGCAGATAAAAACACTTTGCCGTTTCTCTTGTTCAATGGTTTGGCGGTTTATATGTTGTTGATTTGGATGGTGTTATATTTTCATAGATTCGATTGGATTTTACAATTGTTAATGCTTGTATGGGCGGTGTTTTATTTACGGAAATATCCGGATTATTTACAAGGCCTGATACAAGTATTCAATGGTTTTTCTAAAACGCATAAAGTCGTTTTTTGGTTAACAGTTATTCTTGTATTGTTATTGACCACCGGCAATTCCTATTTGCCTGACAACGAAAGTTATTACATACAAACCATAAAGTGGGCTAACGAACAAGGTTTTGCCAGAGGATTGATCAATATACATCCGTTTTTGGGACAATTTTCGGGTTGGCATATTTTGCAAGCGGGTTTTAATGTTCACAATGTTTTATTTGCTTTGACCTTTAATGATCTCAATGCTTTGTTTTTTTTGATATTTTTATTTTATTGGCTGTTTTATACGGAGCGTTTTCAATCACAAAACTATTGGTTTGTATTGTGGCCTGTGGTTTTGGTTTTATTGCTGTTTTTTATAGATAGCCCGTCGCCCGATTTACCGGTAATATTATTATCTTTGATTGTGTTTGATCTTTTTATTCAAAATTATAATATTGCCCGTCCCCAATTATTATTGCAATTATTTATTTTAGCTCTTTTTAGTTTTTTAATTAAACCGACAGCTTTTGTCAATTTGTTACTTGCTATCTTATTGATTATCAAACACCGGCGTTTGATCAAAGGACAATTATATTTGTATGTTATCTTTGGTTTGACGGGATTGTTTTTATGGTTAAGTAAAAATTACTTGATTACCGGTTATTTATTTTACCCGTTTAAGTTTGGTGGCCGGTGGCTGCATCCTGCATGGCAATATCCCGATGAGTTAATGCAATATATGAATCAATTGGGCAAGCGTGACAGTTGGGCAATTGACGGTCAATACAATGTAATTATAGGGTTTTGGCAATGGTTACAACAACCCGGTTGGCACAGATTTAGCAACGGATTATTTGTTATTGTGTTGTTAGTATTTCCTTGGATTTTATATTTTAAACGAAACAAATGGTACGGTTTAAAAGCCTATCTAATCATTTATTTTTTAGGATTGTTTTACTTTATTTTATTGTTATTTATCAGTCCGAATATCAGATTTTTATTAGCTTTTTTGTTATTTTTTATTCCGGTAATTGTATTGCTATGCTTACCGGCTAACTTTAATAAATATCTAAATGTATCGGGCTGGCTGATTTTTTTGATAGCCGGAATATATTTGATTGGCAGGCAAAATTATAATTCTATCAATATACTTGTTCCCAAGCCCGTATCAAAATTGTCATACAGATTTATGAGCCGTCAAGATGGCAATTTTATGTATTATTATCCTTATGAGGAGCATTTGTTTTGGCAGACAGGCGATGCACCTTTACCGGCGGTATATTACCGGCAATTAGAATATTTTAAAACGCACACAGGTTATTTGCCGCAAAAGTTACCGGACAAAAAAAGCGCCTATTTTTCTAAACCAATAGACACTTCTCAATCATATTAAAAGTAATACCAAAACGACATGAAGCTGTCTCAAAAAGGCTTTTCATAAACAATTCAAATAATAATGAAAATATAAGTTGTTGATTATCAGACATGAGATTCCTCACTTTGTTCGGAATGACAGATAATTCGGGCTTGCAGAAAAGCTCGGAAGTGCAATAGATTTTTAATTTGTGAATTGCAGATGTATATAGATACTTCAAAATGAACAAGTTGAAAAGATGTTGTGCTTCCGAGCAGCAGAAATATTAAATTTACGTGTTTTACAAGTGTAAGGAATTTTAAGCTTTTATGTAAAAAATCATACATTTCTTATCGAACACCCGATTGCATTATATTGAAATTCAACATTTAAGCGTTTTTCAGCAAGCCCTAATTCAATCTTTTGAGACAGCCTCTTTTTTTTGGCTTTCTCATCGTCGAAAATACTCGACTATAGCTACGGCTACTACTGTGTTTTTCTCCTTGACAAAACTAAATCCCGAAGCTTCAGGACAAAATATTTTGGACTATTATGTATGTCGATTTGGTATAAATTTTACAATCGTAAATCGCTTTTTTCCTTTGGATAGATGGCCTTGACATCATATATTAAGGCATTGGGTTTGGTATATTTGTTCAAGTCCATGTCTTTAAATTCGTTGTGAGCCACAACAGCCAATACGGCATCATATTTTTTTTGCGTTTGGTCAATATCGGTGATAAGTGGTATTCCGTATTCTTTTTGGACTTCTTCGGGACTGGCCCAAGGGTCGTATACATCGACTTGCATTTGGTAATCTTGTAACTCACGCACTACATCAATGGCTCTCGAATTACGGATATCGGGACAATTTTCTTTAAAAGTGATACCCAAAACCAGAACGTTGGCATTTTTAATTTTCAAATCTTTCTTAAGCATGGCCTTAACGGTTTCTTGGGCGACAAATTGTCCCATGCTATCGTTGAGGCGCCGGCCTGCAAGTATGATTTCAGGATTGTAATCGTATTCTTTAGCTTTGTGCGCCAGATAATAAGGATCAATCCCTATGCAGTGACCGCCAACAAGTCCGGGCCTAAACGGTAAGAAGTTCCATTTGGTTCCGGCTGCTTCCAATACTTCGATTGTATCTATATCCATCAAGCGGAATATTTTAGACAATTCGTTGACAAAAGCAATATTGATGTCACGTTGGGCATTTTCAATAACTTTGGCGGCTTCGGCTACTTTAATTGATGAGGCTTTATGAGTGCCGGCCGTGATGACACTTTTATACAATTGGTCTATTTCTTCGGCTATTTCGGGAGTAGAGCCCGAAGTAACTTTGAGTATTTTAGTAACAGTGCGCTCTTTGTCTCCCGGATTGATACGTTCGGGAGAATAACCGGCAAAAAAATCACGATTAAATTTTAAACCGGAATGTTTTTCTAAAATAGGCACACACTCTTCCTCGGTAGCACCGGGAAAAACAGTTGATTCATAAATTACAATATCACCTTTTTTGAGTATTTTTCCTACACTTTCACTAGCCTTATAAAGAGGAGTTAAATCCGGAATTTTATGCTTGTCGATAGGTGTAGGAACGGTAATGATATAAATTTGAGCATCGGCAATATCTTCTAAACGGTCGGTTAATGACAAACCTTTTTGATCAAAATCGTTAACCAAAACACTTTTGAGTAAATCTTCATCAACTTCCAAGGTGCTGTCAATACCATTTTTGAGTTCATTAATGCGTCCGGTATTGATGTCAAAACCGCTTACTTTATATTTTGAGGCAAAAGCCGTAGCCAAAGGTAAGCCGACGTAACCCAAACCAATGACTGCTATTTTTTTATGATTCATGCTAAATAAATTAAAAATGCGTGATAAAAAAGTTTAATTTTGAAAACAAAGATAAAATTTAATTGTTTATGAAAAAAATAGAGACCGGTAATATTTTCAGAATCATAATATGGTTGCTCTTTTTAATTGGAGGTGCCGTGGTAAGTATTCATTTTGATAAGATATATTTTTACGATTGGTTTAACAGTGTCAAATTTCATATAGCAACGATAATTCCGGGCTATTTTTTATTAAAATTGGTATTAAAAGCCAGCCGTAATACCGGCCGGTATTTGGCCAAATACGGTAGAGAAGGGGATATTCCGCGTTTAGAAACCAACAAACTGGTTACCACCGGCATTTATGGCTGTATGCGACACCCCATGCATTTAGGGTTGTGGTTTTTTCCTTTGGCTTTTGCCCTTTTGACGGGCAGCCCTACATTTATTTTGATTGTAGCCCCCTTGGAAATGTTATTAATGCTTGTAATGATTAAATTAATAGAAGAACCTCAAGCTCGCAAAAAATACGGTCTTGCTTATGAGCGTTACCAAAAGGAAGTCCCTTTTTTTAGTTTTAAATTGGATTGTTTAAAGCAATTATTGAACGGTCAAGAAGCACAATAAATAGATTTTTTATAAAATCACTTCTATGATTCTGATATTAACAAATTATTAGCACTATTACATACAGATTTTAACAATTATTATTTTACTTTTGTTATACTTACAAAAACTTAAATTATGAAATTAAAATTGTTCGTTTTTTTCAGCCTATTGTTTAGTTTTACATTTGCACAAAAACAATCTGACAAAAAAGTGCCCAAGGGACATTATAACACCAGCAAATTTAGACAAATAACCGATTTGTTGCCTACGCCCAATCAATATAGAACGGCAGCCGGTGCTCCCGGTCATGCTTATTACCAAAACCGGGCAGATTATGACATGAAAATAGAATTGGTAGACTCTAAAAAACCCCGTTTAAATGGACATGAAACTGTTACTTATATCAACAATTCGCCTGACAATTTGGAATACCTTTGGGTACAGCTTGACCAAAATAAACGCGCTCCGGACTCTTATACCAACCAAATTCAAGATGATGGCAGCAATGTGATGTTGCGCCCCGGTAAATTTATTTCGCAATATACCAATGAAGGCTATAAAGGCGGTTATCATATAACCAAAGTCACCGATACCAAAGGTAATTCTCTAAAATATACCATCAATCATACTATGATGCGTATTGATTTGCCTAAACCCTTAAAATCTAAGGAGACTTTTAGCTTTAATATCGATTGGTGGTATGATATCAACAATTTTGCCGAGGACTGGGGGCGTTCGGGTTTTGAGCATTTTAAAAAGGACGGAAACAATTTATACATCATAGCCCAATTTTATCCTCGTATGGCGGTTTATGACGATGTTAACGGCTGGCAAAATTTACAGTTTATTAGAACCGGTGAATTTGCCTTGCCATTTGGTGATTTTAAAGTAGCCATTACTGCACCGGCAGATCACATATTGGACGGCACCGGCGTATTAACCAACCGTAAGGAAGTGATGAGTTCTAAACAATATAAACGTTATTTAAAAGCCAAAAAAACGTTTGACAAACCGGTGATGATAGTTACCGAAAAGGAAGCTCGCGCACATGAAAAATCCAGAAGTAAAGGGTTTAAAACCTGGAAGTTTAAGGCCGAAAACGTGCGTGATTTTGCTTTTGCATCATCGCGTAAATTTATTTATGATATGATGGCAGTCAAGTTGCCTACCAAGACAGTAATGGCTGTATCTATGTATCCTAAAGAAGCACAACCCTTATGGGAAAAATATTCGACAAGGACCGTGGCAAACACATTAAAACAGTATTCAAAACATTTATTTGACTATCCCTATCATAAAGCCATATCGGTCAATGCGTTTAGGCAAGGTATGGAATATCCTATGATTTGTTGGAACTACGGCCGTCCCGATAAAAGCGGTAAATATAGCGACCGGACACGCAACGGCATGATTAAAGTGATTACCCATGAAGTTGGACATAATTGGTTCCCTATGGTGGTCAATTCCGATGAACGTCAATGGATGTGGATGGATGAAGGACTTAATACTTTTACAGAACTTTTAGCCGAGCAAGCCTTTGAAAAAGAATTGGGTTTTAAATTACATTCGCGTGGTTTGCCAAAGCAAGTGGTGCCGTTTATGAAAGGAGATCAAAGCAAAATGCACCCTATTATGATCAATTCCGATTTGATGTATAACCGCAGTATGACAGCTTACAGTAAACCAGCTGCCGGCTTGTATATGTTACGCGAGGTCATCATGGGACATAAGTTGTTTGATAAGGCCTTTAAAACTTATGCCAACCGGTGGAAGTTTAAACATCCTGAGCCCGGCGATTTTTTTAGAACCATGGAAGATGCCTCTGCCATTGATTTGGACTGGTTTTGGAGAGGTTGGTTTTATACCACACGGGTAAATGAAATGGGTATCGGTAAAGTCAGCAAGTTTTATGTTACCGACAAACCTACCCAACGAATTAAAAATATGGCCAAAATGTATGGCATGAAAGTAGAAGATTTTCCACCTTTTGTGTCATTGATTACCGAAGACAATCCCGATTTTACCCCCGATTTAAAATCTAATAAACCCCTGTTGGAAAGAGCTGTTAATTTGAAACAGTTTTTGAGTGAGAATTTTACCAAATCAGAAATAAAAAATCTGAAAACTCCCAAATATTTTTACCGTGTTGAATTGGTTCAAAACGGCGAATTGGTTATGCCCGTGGTTCTTAAATTGACTTACAAAGACGGCACTACCAAGCAATTGATTTATCCGGCCAAATTATGGCGCTACAACGATAAAAAGGTCAGTAAAATGATTCCTTCCGATAAAGAAATAGTCAAAATCGAATTAGATCCGGAGAATTTGACTGCCGATATTGATATGTCTAATAATGTGTGGCCTAAACAAAAAGAAAAATCGGAGTTTCAAAAACTCAAAGCTAAAGTTAAATATTAAATTGTTGACGAGGCTTATAAAATAATGCGTAACTTTGTAAAAAATACGTCTCATGTTATTGTTTATCAGTTATAGCGAAATGTTTGTGGTTTTTTTTGTGATGTTATTGGTATTTGGTCCGGAAAAGTTGCCTGAAATAGCCCGCAATTTGGGTAAAGGCATCCGTCAACTGCGTGATGCAAGTAATAATGTCAAAAAAGAAATCATCAAAGAAACGCAAAAAGCCGGTTTGGATACCGAGGCTATAGAAAAACTGAAAAAGGACATTAAAGACACCAAGAAGGTAATGAATATCAAGGAAGAAATTACCAATACCGTTAAACGTCAGTAATGCACGATATATTACAGTGGGATAAAGATATTTTTCTTTTTTTTAATCGCTTAGGCTCGACAGACTATGATGCCTTTTGGCTCTTTGTTACCAATCAGCGCCAGTGGATTTTTTTATACATTATTGTAGTTTTGGTTTATTTTTATTATTTGGGGTGGCGCAAAGCCTTGCTGACCATTGTTATGCTGGCCATAGCTTTGGGGATATGTGATCAAAGCACCAATTTTTTTAAGGCCTTCTTTCATCGTTTGCGGCCCTCACAAGATCTTTTATTGAGAGGACATATTCGTGATTTGATACATCCCGGAAATTACAGTTTTATTTCAGGACATGCTTCCAATTCTACTTTATTTGTATGGTTTACCATTTATGTTTTAAAAAAATATACCAGATGGATATATCTTTTGGTCATTTGGTGGTTGTTTTTTATGTATAGCCGTATATATGTCGGGGTGCATTATCCTTTAGATATTATTTTTGGAAGTTTATGGGGCTTTTTGTTAATGTATATTTTAATTAGGATTTACCATAAGGTTATAAATTAAAAAAGAGACCGCCTGGCGGGCGATCTCTTATTATGGTTAAAATCATCAATCTATTGGTCCCACCATACAGGTGTTACAGGTGATTGTTTATGTGCATTTACATTTTGCTCATTTCTTGAAGCTTCAGAAGCCGGATAAATAGCTCTTCTTAACCATTCTCCGGGAAATTCGCTTGAAGCATTATCGGCAGGTAAATCAAGATCTTTAAATACATCGGACGAAAAATCATATCTTCTAAAATCTACAAAAGTTTCCGGATTTAAGAAGTTTGCAATGTATTTCTCTTTCATAATATGTTCTAGTTTTAAACCGGCAGTTGTAACAGCAATAGCAGGGTCGGCTAAGTAATCGTCTTTTGAAGTTTGATCAACACCTAATTTATCCATATTTGCTTCAATGCCTGCAAGGTAAGCATCATAAGCGGCTTGTGAACTTCCTACAGATGTTGGTGATCCGCCATTTTTAATAAATTCAAGTTCAGCTCGCATAAATTGTGCCTCTGCATACGACAGGAATACTATAGGAGATGTAACATCCGTATAAAATCCATTGGTTTTAAAATCGGTATTGGCATTTTGACCATCAGAAGAGATACCTCCGCCACCACTTACATAACCTCTCCATGGTTCTGACGGATCGTCTTTTTCGGCATATATGGGAAGTCTTGGGTCTATGGTTACCACACCTCCGGTAAAAGGATAAGAGCTGCCGTTCATATAACTTACCAATTGATCCCCAATTTTATCATGGTCATTACCGGTAGCTCGTGATTTAATTTCACGAGAATACCAAGGGTTTAGGTTTCTAGAGTCAAAATTCATTTGAAAATCATCAGAATTAGAATCAAAACCATTGTCCAGATTTGCAATTATATCATCTGGGTTGATATTATTTTTATACATAAGATGAAGTTGCAAACGGGCTTTTAATGTATAAGCGGCTTTGAGCCATTTGCTGACGTCTCCATGATATACCAAATCTTCATTTCCAATAGAATAACCTGAGTCATCGTTGGATTCCAATTGGTTTATGGCTTCATTTAGTAAATTTAGCATATTATCGTAAACTTCTTCTTGTGAATCAAAGGCCGGATGAAAGTTAGCTGAGCCTTGTGTTGCTTCTGAAAATGGAATCCAGTCCCAGCTATCAGTGGCTAAGCTTATATTAAAAACCGTTAAAATTTTGGCAACTGCATCATAATGTATGGCATTTTTAGCAACTGCTTTTTCCCTTATGACCTTTAAGTTAGGTAATACTTTTAAATATATTTTAGACCAAGTGCCTGAATTGGAAGTCTTACCGGCAGCTGTTCCGCCTTGACCGGTAAAATTTTGGGTATAATTGCCAAATGATCGTTCAGCATAGTAATTTGCATAAAACGAATGGAAAATAACAGGTCCCAATAGGTCGCTCATGCTAAGTTGATCACCATCGGCTGTGCCTGATGGAACGTTTACATTAAAATAGTCTTTGCTACAGCTATTATTTGCAAACATGAAAGCGGTTAATATGATTATTGATAGTATTTTTTTCATTTTATTGTATTTTAAAATTCAACATTTAAACCGAGAGTATAGTCTCTGGATAGAGGAACATTTAGACCATTATATCCATAGATATTGCTGCCTGGGCTAAAATAGTTACCTTCCGGATCAAAGCCTTTGTAGGGTGTCCAAAGCAAAATATTGTTGGCACTAAGACTTAAACTAATTTTATTGGCATGGATTCTTTTAACGAATTTTGAATTCAAGCTATAAGATAAACTGACGGTTCTTAATTTTAACCAAGAGCCATCTTGTAATATTATTTCGGCGGCATTGTTATAGTGTCTCCAATCTCTATAAAAATTATTTGCGGAGATAAAGGTAGGTATAGTGTTTTTAGTATATCCGCCATGTCCGTCATCCATAACACCATCTAAAATTCTATATACATCACGCACTTCGGTTTCTTTTAAATTACCATTTCTTAAACTGTTTCTATATCCCATATCATAAATGTCTCCACCTTTCTTATATTCTAACAGAAAACTGAGTTTAAAATTATCAAATTTTAAATTATTACCTAATGATAGTATATAATCAGGAAAAGCATTACCTACAATAACCTGTTCATTATTATTTTGGTAAAAAAGTCCTTCATTTTTATCGCCAGTAATAACCCATTTACCATCTGGCCCAACATATCGTTCACCGTCACGTGTCATAAATACCCAGCCATATAGCGAGCCTAATTTATCTCCTACTTTAGATTTTAGGGTAATTCTGTTACTAAAGTAGGTAATTTGTCCGTCCAATTGATCAGGCAAAGAAGTTATAACGCCTTCATGGGTTGAAAAATTAATAGTTGCATTCCATTTGAATTTTTTATTCTTAATAATGTCACCACCAATTAATAATTCATGTCCCCAATTTTCAAAATCACCGGCATTGATTATAACGCCTGACAATCCTGAAGAATAAGCTGTTCCCACTCTAAAAATTTGATCGGTTACTTTAGTAAAATAATAGGTATAGTCAATGTGTAATCTGTTATTAAAGAAACGTAAATCGGTTCCTACTTCATAAGAATTACTTCTTTCGGGGACTAGATTTTCATCACCTTCAGTTACTCCGGAATAATAGCCGCCTGTTCCTCCAAAGGGGAAATTAGGGTCTTTATAAAAGAAATGACCTATTTTTCCAAAATTAGGGCCTTTACCAACTTGTGCATATGAAGCTCTAATCTTTCCAAATGAAAGTGGGCTGTTAATTCCAAATAGATCACTAAATACATAAGACATACTAACAGATGGATAAAAGAAAGAAAGGTTTTTGGCAGGCATGGTTGATAACCAGTCATTTCTACCCGTTACCGATAAGAATAAGACATCTTTATAAGAGAGTCTTAAGTCACCAAAAACACCGACATTTCGATATCTAACCAATGATTTGTCTGCAAAAATATTGGTGGTATTTCCTAAATCATTTACATCGGGAATGTTTAATCCTTCTCCTCTAATCATAGAATAGTTTCTGTCTGAACTGGATACTTGGTTTCCTAAAGTAAAACTTGATTTAAAATCTTTAGAGAAGTCATGGGTGAATGTTGCTAAAAAATTAGATTCAAAACCTCTATAAGTAATATCTTCATTTACAATAAAACCGCCGACTTTTGTTCCGACATCTAAGTCAGCAGGTACAAATCTATTTCTTAAATCTGAATATTGATCGACTTGAGCTGTATAATCCAAAGTTAACCAACTTGTAAGTTTATAATTGATAGAAGCACTGGCAATCCATCGGTCAACTTTATTTAATAAGTTACTTTTTTCAAGAAAATATCTTGGATTATCTATAACACCAAAAGTATAGTTTTTTTGTTTTCCATCCTTGGTTAGATAATCATTAATAGGAAAAGTAGATGACCAGTATGATAGTGAACTAAATACCGATTTTTGGCCGGTATTGGCCAATGCACCATCTGAATTGGTATATAAAATTGATGAACCGATTTTTAGTTTATCAGATACTTTATAGCCACCTTTAAATCGTAGAGATTTTTTATTATAATATGTGTTTGGTAAAATGTCAGCATTGGCATTATAACCGGCTGAAAAATAATAGTCCAAAATATTATTGGCACCACTGATATTAAAATTCAATTGATTATTGATGCCGGTTCTAAATAATTCATAGGGGTCATGAAATGCATCATGTCTTAAGTCAATTACTTCACCTGTAGAGGTTACGTATTCATCTGCGTCAAAAGTAGGTCCCCAAGAATAAAAAGCAAAGCCATAGTGTTTAAAACCGCTTGGTTCGTTAGGGTCGATGACTGATCCGGGTTTTTTAGTTGTTCTATTACCTTCTCTATAAGTTTTTTGCAATTCGGGAGTTGTTACGACATTACGCCAAGTTGTTGAAACATTAAAGTTAATTTTCGGCTTGCCGATTTTTCCTTTTTTAGTTGTAATAATAATGGCACCATTGGCAGCTCTAACACCATATAGAGCAGTAGCGGCAGCTCCCTTAAGAATATTGAAAGATTCAATATCTTCAGGGTTTATATCACTAGCTCTGTTGGTATAAGAGAATTGTTCGGAAGAATTAACAGCCGTTGAGCCATCACTAGGTAAAACATTACCGGTTACGGTTTCATTATTTATAGCTACTCCGTCAACAATAATTAAGGGCTGATTATTTCTGCTGGGGTTGACCGAAGATAATCCTCTAATTAAAATATCTACACCACCACCGGCAGCTCCTGAGGTTCGGGTTATTTGTAAGCCGGGAACTTGACCTTGTAGGGCTTCTATTGCATTATTTTTACCCGATACCATAAGGTTTTTGGTTTTAATCTGTTGTGTAGCATAGCCTAAAGCTTTTTCTTTTCTTTTAATACCCATTGCCGTTACCACGACTTTGTCAAGTTGTGAGGTGCTTTCTTTAAGCACTACATTTATAGTCCCGCTTTTGTGTACCGGTTTTTCCACCGTTTGGTACCCGATAGATGAGAAAACCAAT
>JAMOMQ010000045.1 GCA_027066995.1 Flavobacteriales bacterium | reverse complement strand
CCAAGAAGTGCGGTCGCCTTTGCAATACTTGGAAAACAAATTACACGGATTGGCAGCTTATTTTATTTTACCGGTTTTTGCCTTTGCCAATGCAGGTGTTAAAATTAGCAGTGATATTCCGGTCGATTTTGACTTGTTATGGCATATAGCCGTAGCCTTGTTTTTAGGCAAATTAGCCGGTATTACCGGTTTTACTTGGGCAGGCATCCGATTAAAACTAATAGACTTGCCGGCGCAACTAAATTTTAAACACATTATAGGCATTGGTGCCATAGCCGGCATTGGATTTACCATGTCCATGTTTATTGCCAATTTGGCTTTTGCCGGTGACGATTTAAGAATCAATTCGGCAAAAATAGGCATTATTATAGGTTCATTTGTAGCCGGACTAACCGGTTATGTTATTTTGCGGTTGGTCAAATTCTAAAGTTGATTCCCTCAAGGATCTTTTTTGTTATAAATACATTTATATCGTTTGCATATTAATTATGCATAAGTGTTTTCATCCAACTGATGACCGCATTGCGCACATCGTAGGCGGTTTCGTCTTTAGTGGGGGCATATATTTCTTTGACATTTTTATTTTCCGGTTTTAAAAACGGAATATCCAATCCTTTGAGGAGATAATCGCTAGTAGCTACGGTATATATTTTGTTGCGCTCTATAGGTTTGCCGGCTACCAGCCATTGTTTTGTGTCCGGATTATAGTCTATATTATAATGTTGCAAATACGATCCTTTACCTTTGGTAAGGCGGCCATATTTTAAGGTACGTTCCAACAAACGACCGGTCATTTTTACTTTTAAAACACTACCGCCGTAGGGCAAGATTCTAAATACATCTACACCGGTAATATTACCTTGCAATTGGTCATCAATACGAACGGAACCGCCGTTAAAAAAAGCGGCGTCCACTTTGTCGTCGTAGGCTTTGGCCATAGCACGGGCAATAAGGTGTCCCAAATTTGTTTGTGTGCTTCTTATAGGTGTATCTCTGCCGTCTAAGGCTGTGTTGGCCACAAAAACGACTTCATCAGGTTTATTGATAATAGTTTTGATTTTATCATCGAGTATAGCCATCCATTTTTTAACAATGCCTTGCACTTTATCATCCGGTTGGATATGTTCATCTATAGGCACCAATTCAGATTTGACGGTCAGTTTTTTTGTCTTGGTATCATAGGTCAGCCGGTGCACGTAAGCAGTGCGGGCGTTGGCATCTGCTTTGGCAATTTTACAATTACCCACAGGCACCAAGCGTGCAGTATGTTCGTGTCCGCCCATTATGAGGGGTAGTTTTGGCAACATTTTGGCAATCATTTCGTCTTGCTCTTGTTTTAAATGGGTCAAACCTACTACAAAATCGGTCTTGTTTTCCAAGCTTCTATAAGCATTTTTTGAGGATTCGTAAAAATCGCCGTAATCCACATATTTTTTAGGATTACTATTGATACAAGGTGCAAAAAAACCTATTTTTACGGTGGTGCCGTCGTCATCTTTGGCCGTAAGCGTATAGGTGCGCGGTATATCTTTTTTTTGTCCGTTGCGTTTTATTTGAAAAGGGCTGGTGCTGCCATCAGTATTTTTGTGCATGGCATTGGTCGATATCCATTGAAAATTTGATTCGTTAAAGCGTTTTTGCAAATCCTTATATTTGAGGTCAAATTCGTGATTGCCAAAGGATACCAACTCAAATCCCATGGCATTCATCACATCAATCATTTGCTTGCCGCGTATTTTTTCGCCTTTGTATTTCATGGTGCCGATGAGTGACGGATTGAGAAAATCGCCTGCCATAAACAAAAAAGTGTTCGGATTTTCTTTCAACAATTGTTTATGCAAAGTCTCAACACGTGCCATACCACCGACTTTACCACCTTCGAGCGGCGCTATTTCATACACATCATTGATTTGCAAAAAGGTTAATTTTATTTGATGATCGTCTTTGTTACAAGCAACTAACAAAGCAAAACTCAAAAGTAGCAGCAGGCGTTTCATAGGATTTTGATTTTAATTTACGAGGCTTTTTTTATTTTATCTATCAATGTTTTAGAAAGTTTCTTTTCAACATATTTTTGATCGACCACCAATTTTTTTCGTTTACCGCCCGGTAGCATAAACATGTCGTCTTTGAGGGTGGCTTCTACCAGTGATCGCAAGCCGCGTGCACCGAGTTTGTATTCAATGGCTTTATCCACGATATAATCCAGGGCTTCCTCTTTGATTATCAGCTCAATACCGTCCATGGCAAAGAGTTTTTTGTATTGTTTAATCAAAGCATTTTTAGGTTCGGTCAAAATACGTTTTAAGGTTTCTTTGTCCAAGCTGTTTAAGTATGTTAAAACCGGCAACCGGCCTATGATTTCGGGTATTAGGCCGTATTTTCGCAAATCGGTGGGAATGGCATAACGTAAGATGTTTTCTTCGTCGATATGTTCTTCTTTTTGAGCTTGGTAGCCCAAAGGTTTCATGTTAATCCGTTTGCTGATAATCTTGTCTATACCTGCAAAAGCGCCACCGGCAATAAACAAAATGTTTTGTGTATTGACCTTGATAAATTCCTGATTGGGATGTTTTCTTCCGCCTTGCGGGGGCACATTGACCACGGTGCCTTCCAAAAGTTTTAAAAGGGCTTGTTGCACACCTTCGCCCGATACGTCACGAGTAATAGACGGGTTGTCGCCTTTGCGGGCAATTTTGTCTATTTCGTCTATAAATACTATACCGCGTTCGGCTTTGGTAACATCATAATCGGCGGCTTGCAGCAGGCGTGTTAAGATGGTTTCAACGTCTTCGCCCACATATCCGGCTTGGGTTAAAACGGTTGCATCGACTATGGCAAAAGGCACATCGAGCATTTTGGCAATGGTGCGGGCCATAAGGGTTTTGCCAGTGCCGGTTTCGCCAATCATAATGACGTTGCTTTTTTCAATCTCAACATCGTCATTATTGTCTTGTTGCAACAGACGTTTATAGTGATTGTAAACCGCTACGGCCAAGGTTTTTTTTGCTTCGTCTTGCCCAATCACATATTGGTTGAGATAATCAAATATTTCTTTAGGTTTTTTGAGTTCTTCCAAATTATTGACAAAATCGTTGCCATATTGTCTTTCGAGTTCTTTTTTGGTAATTTCATAAGCCTGACGGGCACAGTCATCACAGATATAACCTTCTATACCCGAAATCAGTATTTCTACCGACGATTCGGGGCGACCGCAAAAGGAACAATGTTTATTTTCTTTCATTAATATATTTTTATTTGTTTGATAATAAAACGTTATAATTTATTAGGCATAATGTTGCCACAAAATTAATGATATTTATTTATTTTTTGGATAAGTTACTTTGTTATACAACAAAAACCGCCCTAAGACGGTTTTTATTGCCGGTTATGG